>CAZBGE010000038.1:0-24719 GCA_964491435.1 uncultured Smithella sp. | reverse complement strand
AACCATGGTTTTTTTTCTTGAAGCCAGACAATTTTCCGGCGCATTTATATCTTATTGACAGATAAAGCCTTTCCCAATATACTCAGGGCATGCAAGAAAAATCTACCTTGAACTTTTCCATCATCCCCGTGGATGATCCAAAACAGGCTTTGCGCCTCCGCCGCTTCTTCATGGCGTCCGCCGCCTATATCATCTGTGCATTTCTTTGTTATATCGCATACCTGACTGGTTTTGTGAAGTGGGAAGCTTTTGTCGGGTGGGCGATTTTTGCCACCCTGATCAATGTTTTCATTTTTATATTTTTACGCACGGGCCTTAATCTGAAAATGGCTGATCCCAGCCTGACCGTGCTCCAGATGTGCGCTGCCATCGTCATGGTGATGTATGTTATGTTATATGCCAATCAATCCCGCGCTCTCTGGCTGCTGATTTACGTCATTATCCTCCTGTTTGGCATTTTCCGTCTCAATACCAGGGGATTTCTCTACGTCAGTCTTTTCACCCTTCTGACCTACGGAGGCGTCATCCTCCATCTCCATTTTTACCGGCCCCAGGGTGTTAACTTTCATATGGAATACCTGCAATGGGTAGTGCTGGCCGGTATTCTGGTGCTCTTTTCCGTCATCGGGGGAGATATTTCCGGGCTGAGAGCCAACCTCAGCAAGAGCCGGTCCACCATCAAAGAGATGACCGACAGCATGCAGGACGTCATGTTTGTCCTGGATATGAATCTGAATTACACTTATATCAGCCCTTCCGTTGAAATCCTCAGGGGATACACGACGGAGGAAGTCATGAAACAAACTCCTCTGGAGGCGATGACGCCTTCCTCGCTGGAACTGGCCGGCCGCATGCTGTCTGAGGTTATGGACCGGGAAAAAACAGAACATCAGGGGGATATCTCCCGGACGCTTGAGCTGGAAGTCAAACGAAAAGACGGGACCGCCGTTTGGACGGAAACGAAGTTCACCTTTATCCGGGGTGAAAATCAGCAGCCTCTGCACATTGTCGGCGTCATGCGAGACATCACCGAGCGCAAGAAGGCCGAATCCCAGAGAGAAGCCATGCTGGAAGAAATACGCCGGGCCGAGGAAAAATACCGAACCATTCTGGAAAACATCCGGGAGGCCTATTTTGAAGTTGATTTAAGCGGAAATTTCACGTTTTTTAACGATTCCCTGTGCCGCATGACGGGATGTTCCAAGGAAGAATTGACGGGAACGAATTATGCGAAGTTTTCAAACGAAGAAAATTCAAAAATTGTTTTCAGGACATTCAATAAAGTTTACCAGACGGGAAAAACCACCGAAGCCTTCGACTGGCCGATTTTCACGGGAAATGGCGCTAAAGGATATATCGAAGCGTCGATATTATTGCGAAACGATTCGGCAGGCAACCCCATTGGGTTTAAGGGTGTGCTGCGTGATGTTACGGAGCGCAAACGCGCCGAGGAAGAACTGCAAAAAGCAAGAGACAAACTTGTCCAGGCGGAAAAGCTGTCCGCTTTGGGCCAACTATCCATTGTCGTCGCCCACGAGATTCTCAACCCTCTGAATATTATTTCCATGGAGCTGCAGATCTTGCAGGCTTTGGAGGGTATGCCGCCTGAAGTGCAGGAAGAATTGAAGATCTGCATGCTGCAAATCGATCGCATCGTCGCCATTGCCGAAGAACTCAAACAGTTTGCGCGCAGCCCTGAGCAAAAGATGGAGATGGCGAATATCAACAGCGTTATCGCCCACGTCCTGAATATCTATAAATCGCGTTTGAGGACGGATGAAATCAAAACGGAGGTGAAATACCAGCAGGAACTGCCGGAATTTCCCATGGATTCCAAAAAAATGGAGCAGGTGATTCTGAACTTGATTTCGAACGCGGGTGAAGCCATGGCCGGACGCGAAAACAAGGTATTGCGGATGACGACGGATTGGGGAGAAGATCGCGAGCAAGCGATGATCATGGTTGCGGACACAGGATCGGGCATTCAGGAAGAGTATCTGCCGAAAATATTTGATCCTTTTTTTACCACGAAGGGACAGGGAAAAGGAACGGGGCTGGGGCTCTACATCTCGCACGACATTATTCGCGCTCACGGAGGCAAGATCTGGGCGGAAAACAATGAATCGGGAGGCGCTTCATTTTATATCAGTCTGCCTTTGAAAAGAAATGTGGATAGAAATCACAATTAATACATAAATGGAGGTTAAGGATGATTAAGGTTCTGGTTATTGATGATGAAGAACATTTCTGCCGCGCGCTGAAAATAGGCTTTGCCATGAAGTCTGCTTTTCAGGTGAATACCACAACGCGTGGCGATGAGGGCATCAGACTGGCGAAAATGATGAAGCCGGACATTATCCTGCTCGATATTATGATGCCCGATATTTCGGGTCCCGAAGTAGCGGAACAACTGGCGGATGATCCGGCCACCTCTGCCATCCCCATTATCTTTGTCACGGCCATCGTCAAGGAGAATGAAGTCAGAGAAAACAACGGTCTTGCCGGCAAGCGCATCTTTATCGCCAAACCGGTGAAAATTGATGAACTGATTAAGAAAATAAACGATGTCCTGTTTCAGCATTGAGTTTTTTACCGGAGGACAGCTTCCGCCGGGAGAACGGCTGCAATCGCATATTCCTTGGAAACGCCGTAAGGTATGGCGGTTGGAATAAAAAATTAAAAAAATACGGAGGCATTTATCATGTGGGCGTTCAAGAAAGCGTATTATCGTACATATCAGTTTGTCATGGGGTTGGGAATGAGATTTCTTCCCTGGATTGAACCGGACATCATCGACGGCGCAAACAGCATTAAAAAGCTTCCGGAGTTTATCAAAAAAAAGGGGATTACCAACGTTCTTGTCGTAACCGATGCCGGCCTGATGAGCCTTCATCTTCTCGATTCTCTCTTCGAGGCGTTCAAATCAGCGGGAATTAATTATTCCCTCTATGATCAGGTGCAGCCAAACCCCACCATCGACAACATCGAAGCGGCGCTGAAAATATATCACGCCGGCCGTTGCCAGGCCATTGTCGCTTTTGGCGGCGGTTCGCCGATGGATTGCGCGAAAACCACCGGGGCAAGAGTTGCACGACCGCATCGTTCCGTTTCACAAATGAGGGGGTTGTTCAAGGTCATCCTTCCCGCGTTCAAAATGGGCTCTTTTTTTCCTCCGCCGCTCTTCGCCGTTCCCACGACGGCGGGCACCGGTTCCGAAACAACAATCGCGGCGGTTGTTTCAAACGCGCAAACGCATGAGAAATATCCGATTACCGATCCCGTGCTCCGTCCGAGATGCGCAGTTCTTGATCCGCTGCTGACGGTCGGTCTTCCGCCGCACATCACCTCGACAACGGGAATGGATGCCTTGACGCATGCCGTTGAGTCCTATATCGGAAAATTTTATAATAGCAGAGATACTCTGCATAAGGCTGTGATGGCCGTGGACATCATTTTTAAAAATATTGAAAAGGCTTATAAAAACGGCAATGACCTTGAGGCGCGCGGCCAGATGCTGCGGGCCGCCTATTACGGAGGATATTCATTCACGCGCGGCGGCGTCGGCAATATTCACTGCATCGGCCACAACCTCGGCGGCATGTATGGCGTTCCTCATGGTCTGGCCATGACGGTCATTATGCCTTACGTTCTGGAATGGTATGGCGAAGCCGTGCATAAATCCCTTGCCGAGCTGGCGGATGTTGCCTGTGTTTCCAGGCCCGGCATGAACCAGGCCCGGAAAGCCGCCGCTTTTATCGAAGCCATTAAGGATCTCAACAAAAGAATGAACATTCCGGATAAGTTTGCCTGCATAAAAAGTGAAGACATCCCCATGATCGCAAAACGTGCCTTGCGTGAATGCAATCCCACCTATCCCGTTCCGAAAATTATGAGCAAGGAGGATTGCATGAGCGTGATCAGAATGCTCATGCCTTAAGTATTTTTATTCAGCAATCATCCGCGGTATGGACAAATCATAGGGCGCCGTGGGGATGATTTTATTCAAGCCTCCGTTATCGGTGAAAAATTTCAGGGAGGCTGACCAGGCGCTGTATTCCTGTATGCCTGGCTTGGAAACGTCCCGATCCAGGCGTGCGCTCATCAGGTTGTTTTTGTCCACGGGGGTGCCATCGGCCAATTTTGGCTGAAAAGATATCCCGAGATCCGACATCAGCTTCTTCACGCTGTCGGTGAGCATCATATCCATCGTATATTTGTCGATGATGAGGGGATAAAGGACGGAAGTTCCCTTCGCAATCGAGGTCGCGGGGCCGACGCCCAGGAAGTCATTCCAGGAGTAAGCCTGAACATCTTTAATCGTCATGCCGCTGTAAGTATATCTGATTCCTGAAAGATTGAAAAAATAAGAGGGAAAGGCCTGAAGCGTCATGATGAGGGCGTCAATTTTACAGAGATCCCACACTTCGTTGCCGTTGACATAAACCTTGAGCAGCGGATAGCCGGGCAGGAGAGGATCCTGGGTGTCATCCGTTGTCAGTCCGAGGGGAACAACCGCATAGAGATCGGCGAACGCAATAGCCTGATCTTTCTGGAAAGTTCCCCGGATGACGCCGTTGGCGAAAGCGCCGATGGTTGGAATTCCGTTCGCGGTTCCGACATAACGCACGGCATCGGCCAGCAGGTTGCCCAAACCGGACTCCCGGATGCCGGCCGGTTCTTTGAGATCCAGACTCGAGGTGGCGACAATCGCCGAAAGTGTCGTGCCCAGCGGGGCCAGAAGAGTGTTAATGGAGGTGTTCATTTCCTGCACCAGGATGTTGACGGGGCTGTCCCCGGCAACGGCGCTGGTAATGGCATGATTGGTGAGGGTTGGCGCGTCGATGAGCTTTTTATCCTGCAGGTTCACGGCGAAATCGATTTGGGCGAGGTTTGTCCCGTTTGCGCCCGCACAGATGATATAGGACGTGTGGGCGCCCTTGGCGATGCCAATGATTTTGTTAGTCATTTCATGATCGTGTCCCGAAGCGATGATGTCGATGCCGGTAACATTCTGGGCCAGGGTAATATCGTCGCCGGCCGGGGTTCCGTTGGGGTTAGTAACACCCGAGTGTGAAAGGGCGATGACGACGTGGACTCCCTCCTTGTTGCGGAGCGCATCCACCTTTCCCTGTATAAAGGCGATGACCGCAGCATTGGTATAATCGCTTTTGAAGGTAACGGGCGGCGCATTAGGGGCATAATTGTCCGATGTCTTGCCCATCAGGCCGATGATGCCGACCTTTAATCCGTTCTGGAAGGATTTGACATAATAATCGGTGATGATAGCGCCCGCCTTGTTCAGCGCTTCCAGGTCATCGTCATCCGTTCCCTGCTTTCCGTCAAATACTGTATTTGTGGCGATGATTGGGATGGTGAAGCCGCCTGCCGCTCCCTTTGCCTTGTTGATCATCAGCGCCAGCTTTTTAGGGCCGTAATCGAACTCGTGGTTTCCAAAAGTAGTGAAATCATATTGCAATGCGCTGAGGAGCTGAAACGGCGCCGGATTGCTGTTCCAGAGCATGTCATAGACCGTTCCCATGTTGAAGTCGCCGCTGTCCACAAGGAGCACGGCGTTGTCCATTGAGAGTTTCGCCATTCTGATCGCTTTGATTTTTGCCGCCAGCCGGGCCCAGCCGCCCAAAACCGCATCAGCGCCTGAGGCGTCCATCGGCGCATAGGCATTGAAAGACCCGACGCCGGACGCTGCATTGTGCAGGTCGGTTGTTTGCAGAATGGTCACGCGCACAGGCTTGTCGTTACTGCTTGACGAACAGCCTGTCAGGACAAACACCAGGGCGAAAAACAACGCCCACACCGTCAGAAGCTTCTTTTGTGAATGCTTTCTCATAGCTCCTCCCATGCATTAAATGTTAAACGCCTGTCTCCGGAACCGGGTTTATCCCTTATTTCCGGCGATCTTTGTCCATGAATCCCTCAGTGGCGCAATGCGATTGAAAACAGGTCTACCCGGTTGCGTATCCGGATCGACGCAAAAATATCCCAGCCTTTCAAACTGATATTGATTGCCCGGTGTTGCATTTTTCAGCATCGGTTCGGCAAAACAGGCGGGCAGGATTTCCAGAGAATCAGGATTCAGATAATTGATGAAGTCTTCTTCGCTTCCTGGATCTTCAATTTTAAAGAGCCGGTCGTAGAGCCGCACTTCCGCGCTTACGGCATATTCGGCTGAAACCCAGTGAATCACGCCCGTAATCTTGCGTCCATCCGCCGGCGGCGCATTCCGGGTTTGCGGGTCGTAGGCGCAGTGCAGTTCCAGCGTTTCGCCGGTTTGTTCGTCTTTCAGCAAACTGATGAATTTAATGACGTAAGCGTTACGCAGGCGAACTTCCCGCCCCGGGGCCAGACGATTGTATTTTTTAGGCGGATTTTCCATAAAATCGTCGCGTTCGATATAGAGCACCCGGGAAAAGGGAACTTGTCTTACGCCCATTTCGGGATGCTGCGGGTGGTTGGCGCACTCAAAATCCTCCGTCTGATTTTCCGGGTAATTGTCAATCACCACTTTGAGCGGTCTCAAAACACACATGGTTCTGGGCGCTTTTTCATTCAAATCATCGCGGACGCAATGTTCCAGCAGGGATACGTCAATCAGGTTGTCGTTTTTGGCCACGCCGATTTCGGCGCAGAATTTGCGAATGGACTCGGGTGTGTAACCCCGGCGGCGCATTCCCGTTACCGTGGGCATGCGCGGATCATCCCAGCCCTGCACGTGGTTATTTTTCACCAGTTCAATGAGCCTGCGTTTGCTTAGTACTGTATAGCTCAAATTAAGACGGGCGAATTCGATCTGCCTCGGCCGGGCGCCGGAAATCAATTTCTCGACGATCCAGTCATACAAGGGACGGTTGTTTTCAAATTCCAGAGTGCAAATGGAATGGGTGATGCCTTCCAGCGCATCGGAAAGGCAGTGTGCAAAATCGTACATCGGATAAATCACCCATTTTCCCGCCGTCCGGTAGTGAGGTTCACGCTTGATGCGATAAAGGACAGGATCACGCATGACAATATTGGGAGAGGCCATATCAATTTTCGCGCGCAGCGTATGGGCGCCATCGGCGAATTCACCTGCCCGCATGCGAGAAAACATTTCCAGATTTTCTTCTACGGAACGGTTGCGGTAGGGACTTTCCTTGCCCGGTTCGGTAAAGGTTCCCCGGTTTTCGCGCACCTCATCGGCGCTTAAACTGCATACATAGGCGTGGCCGGTTTTAATCAGTTCGATGGCGAACGAGTAAAGCTTTTCGAAATAATCGGAGGCGTAAAACAGGCGATCCTCCCAGTCAAATCCCAGCCAGCGCACGTCGCGGATGATGGAGGCCACGTATTCCATGGATTCGCCCGCCGGGTCGGTGTCATCGAGCCGGAGGTTGCATGTTCCGTTGTATTGCCTGGCGATACCGAAGTTGAGGCAAACCGATTTGGCATGTCCGATATGGATATAGCCGTTTGGTTCTGGAGGAAAACGCGTGGCGACACGCCCTTCATGCTGGTTTGCCCGCAGGCCTTCTTCAATGATATCGCGGATAAAATCACTTGAGGCGGGGGAGGGCGAAGTCTGTTGGGTCATCTCATTAAGGCTCCTTTTTTCGGTTAATTCTATCACTAAAAAATTCTATAATATTCACTGCATAATAGCAAGGGCAGCCCTTGATGCAAGCGGCCGTCAGATGGAAAGAGCTTTTTTCAGAGTGTCCATATTCAGATTTCCGCCGGACAGAATCATGACTACTTTTTTCCCGGCGAGCCGGTCTTTTATTTTATGCGCCGCTATCAGGGAAACTGCGCCGGCGGCTTCGGCCAGATTATGCGTGGCGGTCAGAGCCAGGCGAATGCCTTCAAGTATTTCATCTTCGGTTAACAGCACGACGTCATTGATCGCATCCTTGAGAATGACATACGGCAGTTGAAAAGCGCTTCTGGCCGCCAGTCCGTCCGCAACCGTATGGGCGTCGTCCAGGGTGACAATTTCTCCTTTTTTCCAGGAATTATAGAAGGACGGGGCATTTTGCGGTTCAACGCCGATAATCTCGATGGATGGTCTGATGGCGCGGGCGGCTTTTAAAAGCGAGGCGCAGCCTGTCCCTCCGCCAAGGGGACAGATGATGGTATCCGCTTCCGGCAGATCTTCCAGAATTTCCAGACCCATTGTGGCGAGACCATTGAGGATTTCCGGTTCGTTACCCTGCTGGACGTAATAATAACCGGCGCTGTCCACCAGTTCATCGCAGTAGGATTGGGCGTCATAAAAGTCTTCTCCGTGGACGATGACCTCCGCGCCGTAGCTTTCGATGATTCTGTTTATTTCCGGATTGTTGTTTTCCGGCACGACAACCGTACAGGGCACATGGAACCATTGACCCGCCCAGGCCATCGCCAGACCATGATTGCCGCGCGTTGCCACAAGGATGCCTGTTTCCAGTTCTTCTTTAGACATGTGGTGAAAAAAATTCAGCGCTCCTCTTATTTTAAATGATCCGGTCGGGTTGTGATTTTCGTGTTTGACGAAAGCCTCGCAGCCCAGAAGCCGTGAAAGCTCCGAATAACAGATGAGGTTTGTCCTGTTGAGGTATTTGTAGATAACCGACCTGGCCATTAAAATCCTGGTCAGATTGACCTGTTCGCTCAGCGCCTCGTATTTTTTCAGCATAAAAAATCCTCCCGGGCTTTTAAAGCCGTCTCATTTTTACCACCTTTTCATGGAACTTCAAGATGAAATTGGTTTATTTTTTTGTCTCCGGCCTTCAGATGATATGCCTGATAATCATCTCCGCATAACGCTCCGCCGCTCCCATATTTGCGCGCACCACCGCCTGTCCCCGCTTGCCGCGCTCTTGGGCGTCCCGCGGTTCATGGAGTATTTGCAATATGCCCCGCAACAGTTCCTGATCGTTTGTAATGCGAATGCCGGCTCCCGCCGCCTCCAGCATCGCCGCTTCCTGGCTGAAATCCTCCATTGATGGACCGTAAAATGTTACTTTGCCCCAGGCGGCGGATTCCAGAATATTCTGGCCGCCTTTCGGCACAAGAGATCCGCCGCAATAGACCACCGTGGCCAGGGAATATACTTTGAAGAGTTCGCCAATGACATCGACCACAATCACGCTTTCATTCCGCCGCCGCCGCCCTTTATTGATTTCGCTGACGGTAATGATGTTCGCGGGATCAATCTCCCGCAACAGGCTCAGGATATCGCCTGTCCGTTCAATATGGCGCGGGACAAGAATTAATTTAAAATCCGGGTAACGCGTCAGCAATTCCCTGTAAACCCGGATGACGATGTCTTCTTCGCCCGCATGCGTGCTGCCCGCAACCAGAAATTTTTCATCGTCGCGAATGTTCAGCCGGCGGGCGATATCTTCATGCAGCGCGGATGAGGCCATCGCCGCCAAAGCGTCATACTTGGCGTTTCCCATTACTTTGATCCGGCTTCCATCCATGCCGATGCTGGAAATTCTTGCCGCGTCGATATCCGAGATCATACCGGCTTCGGCCACGTTTTTGAGAACCAGCCGCCAGAAAAATCCCGTCTTGCGGTATTTGGGGAAAGATCGGGGTGAAATCCGGCCGTTCAGAATAAGGGATGATACGTTGCGCCGGCGGCAGGCGGCCAGAAAATTCGGCCAAAGTTCCGTCTCCACCAGAGCAAAGACATCAGGCCGGACAAGCCCCAGCATTTTATGGACGGCGAACGGCAGATCCAGCGGAAAATAGATAAAGGCGTCCGCACCTTTGACCAGTTTTTGCGCCATTCCCTGGCCGGTTTCCGTGGAAGTGGAAAGAATGATTTGCACGTCCGGCCTTTTCGCCTTTAAAGAAACGACGATCGGCGCGGCGGCCGTTACTTCGCCGACCGATACGGCATGAATCCAGATCCGCTGGCCGTTTTTGAGACCGGCTAGAGCGCTCTTCTGCTTTCCGCCCAGCTTTTGGATAAAACTGTTCCGGTATTTGCCTGTGATTGCCATTTTCAGGGAAAAAAATAAAAGCCCCGGAATTGCCGCAAACAGCAGAAAAATGTTGTAGAGTAATCTCATGGAGGGAATATTTATTTTTTTCCGCGCCAGTGTCAAGAAGAAAGGAGTGGATAGCGGATGGTGGATGGTTGACAGAGAAGATGCTTTAGTATATTGATTTAACCGCAGTAAGGAGAAATCATGAAATTAATTGCCCCTTCAATTCTGTCCGCCGACGGCGGAAGACTGGCTGAAGAAATTATTGCGGTGGAAAAAGCCGGCGCGGACTGGATTCATGTGGATGTCATGGACGGACAGTTCGTTCCTAATATTACCATGGGACCCGCCATTGTCGCGGCGTTGCGCAAAGCCACGAAGCTGACTTTCGACGTACACCTGATGATCAACAACCCCGGCCATTTCATTGAAGCTTTTGCCGACGCGGGCGCGGACTATATTACCGTTCATGTCGAAGCATCCCGGCACCTGCATCGTACGGTTGAACTGATTAAAAAAACAGGGAAAAAAGCGGGAGTTTCTTTAAATCCGGCAACGCCGCTCTGTTTTGTGGAAGAGGTTCTCTCCGATATCGATCTGCTTTTGCTCATGTCGGTGAATCCCGGTTTTGGCGGGCAAAAGTTTATTTCCGGCGCTTTATCCAAAATTCAGCGGGCCCGGGCGATGACTCTGAAACTTTCGCAAAAGCCTTTACTGGAAGTGGACGGAGGAGTGAACCTGCAAAATATCGCGTCCATCGCCGGAAGCGGCGCGGATGTCCTGGTTGCGGGCGCAGCGGTCTTCGGTTCGTCCGATTACGCGCAAACGATCGCCGCCTTGAAAGAAGCGGCCAGCAATGCCTGATTTCCGACAAGCCCAGTCACGCGCCTAGGCCATTATTGCCTGGGCGATGCGGTTGTCTCCAGCAAATAAAGAGGGATGTTTCTCCAACCGTCTTCTGGAAACTGCTTCTTCGCGGCATGCAAACTCATCAAAGTTGAAATAAAAAAACATAAAGAAAATTTATGGTTGACATTCCCGGCAAATCGTTATGAATATGAAAAACGATGGTTGTATGGCCGTATTCTGCGGATGGCTTTCCAAAAAGGTGTTTCGCGGACCATTCACAAAAGATTATTATTCAAGAAAGGAAGTTATCGCAAAGTGGGGTTATTGGATAAATTAAAGGCGGGGCTGGCCAAGACACGCGAAGGGTTGACCAAAACGCGTGAGGTTCTGACCAAAAATCTGGATCAGCTTGTTTTTGGGAAAAGAGTCCTGGATCAGTCTCTTTTTGATGAACTGGAAGAGGTGATGATTTCGGCGGATATGGGACCGCAGTTTACGTATGATTTGATTGATGATGTCAAGCAACGGGTAAAACGCAAGGAGCTGCAGGACGCCTCGCAGATTAAAAAGGTTTTACAGGAACGCATGATGGCGATTCTGCAGAAGATGGAAAAACCGCTGACGGTTCCAAAGGATCAGCCTTTTGTCATTATGGCGATTGGTGTCAATGGCAGCGGCAAAACGACCACCATTGGCAAATTATCCAATATGCTCCGCCAGGAGGGCCATGAAATTCTACTGGTGGCCGGCGACACGTTTCGCGCCGCAGCCATTGAGCAGCTGGAAGTTTGGGGGACACGCGTGGGGGCGCCTGTGGTCAAACAGAAAATGAATGCCGATCCGGCCGCGGTTGTTTTTGACGCTGTCGGCAAAATTAAAGCTGGTTTTAAAGGGGTCGTCATCGTGGATACCGCGGGACGCCTGCATACCCGGACTAATCTGATGGAAGAGCTCAAGAAAGTGAAAAGAGTGATCAGCAAAGAGTTGCCGGGAGCGCCCCACGAAGTATTGCTCGTTCTGGATGCTACAACCGGTCAGAATGCTGTCATGCAGGCTAAAATGTTTAAAGAAGATATCGGTGTGACCGGCATTGTGCTCACGAAGCTGGACGGAACATCCAAAGGCGGCGTGGTGGTGCGGATTGCCGGCGAACTCGGGCTTCCGGTGCGTTACATCGGCGTGGGCGAGGGTCTGGATGATTTACGCGCTTTCGACAGCAGAGATTTTACGGCAGCCCTTTTAGATTAAGATGTTTTTTAAGACGGCGCTACGATGAATAAAATATTCGCCATTGGCGATATACACGGCTGTCTGAATAAGCTCCGGCGTCTGATCCAGAACATGGCCGCCGATCCGGCAAGCGATATGCTGGTTTTTATCGGTGATTATATTGACCGCGATGAGGGAAGCAAGGAGGTGGTCGATTACGTTTTACAGCTGGAAAAAAGCTATCGGCGGGTGATTTGTCTTTGCGGCAACCACGAATCCATGTTCTTGAACTATCTGGAAGGCGAAGACGAAGAAATGTATCTGTTCAACGGCGGCATCATGACGCTCAAAGCTTACGGCATATCGCCGTCGGACAGGCCGCGCGAAAGAAAGGCAAAAGTTCCCGCGGAGCATTTGCGCTTTTTTGAATCGCTTTTACCTTATTATGAAACGGATCAGTATGTGTTTGTGCATGCGGGTTTACTTCCCGGAATGCCGCTTTCCCGGCAGTCCGCCTATAACATGCAGTGGATCCGGCAGGAATTTATTGATTCAGACTACGATTTTGGGAAGCGGGTTATTTTCGGACATACCCGCCTCAGCGAACCACTGATCACCGCAAATAAAATCGGCATTGACACGGGTGCGGTTTACGGCGGCAGGCTTACCGGCGTGGAATTGCCGGTCTTGAAATTTTATCAGGGATAAATATGAAAATCATTGAATGCGTGCCGAATTTCAGCGAAGGATGCGATTCGGATAAGATCGAATCCATTGCCCGGGTGTTGAATACGTTTTCCAGCATCCGGCTGATCGATTACAGCGGGGATGGCGATCACAACCGGAGCGTCTTTACGTTTCTGGGAAAACCGGAAAATGTCCTGGAAGCGGCGCTGGCTGCATCGGACAAGGCGCTGGCATTGATTGACATGCGCCGGCAGAGCGGCGTCCATCCGCGGCTGGGAGCCGTGGATGTGGTGCCCTTCATTCCCCTGGGAAAAACAAAAATGGCCGATGCGGTGGAACTGGCGCATCTTTTTGGCCGGCGGTTCAATGAACGCTTTGGTGTGCCCGTTTATTATTATGGCCGGGCGGCGGTGATACCCGGGCGAGATGAACTGGCGAATGTCCGCCGCGGCGGATACGAAGCGCTGGCGGAAAAGATGTCCCGTCCCGGCGAAGCTCCTGATGTCGGCAAACCGGTATTCAATCCATGTTCAGGCGCCACGGCGGTGGGTGCGCGCGAAATACTGGTAGCCTATAACATCAATCTGAATAGTGATGATTTGAGACTGGCGCAAAAAATTGCGTCGCTGGTCCGGGAAAAAAACGGCGGCTTGAAGCATGTGCGCGCCATCGGCGTTATTCTAAAGAGCAGGGGTCTGGCTCAGGTCTCCATGAACCTGACCAATTGTAAAAAAACACCGCTGAAAGTCGTTTATGAGCAGGTGGAAAAACTTGCGGCCGAACGTGGCGTTGATATTCTGAATTCGGAACTCATCGGCCTAGCTCCCAAATACGCTTTTGCCGGCGTGAAACCGCATCAGCTGAAGCTGGTCAACTTTGATGACGGCCATCTTCTGGAAACGCATTTGAAGGATTTCGCAGACGCGTAGGCAAACGCCCGGCCCTCCCTCCTGCGCTTTGATTCATTTTTTTCTGTTGCTTAACTCTCCGTTTCCATTTCAACAAGGCTGCCTCCGCCGCAATACTTTTCACGGAGTTTCGGCTTTTCAATTTTTCCGGTGGGATTACGCGGTACATTATCGAAGATGATTTTGCGCGGACGTTTGTAGCGCGGCAGCGCGGCGCAGAACTGCGCCAGTTCTGCTTCAGAACAGGAAAAGCCGGGTTTCAACTCCACAATGGCGGCCGTGATTTCACCTAAACGATGGTCGGGAAGACCGATCACGGCGACATCCTTGATTGCGCCGTGCGTACGTAAAAAGTCCTCGATTTGCACCGGATAAATATTTTCTCCGCCTGTGATAATGACGTCTTTTTTGCGATCAACCAGATGAATGAAGCCGTCTTCATCCATGCGTGCCATATCGCCCGTATATAACCAGCCATCTCTGAGGATTTCGGCGGTGGCTTCCGGATTACTGAAATAACATTTCATGACGCCCGGACCTTTTACGCAAAGCTCGCCTACTTTGCCCTGCATCACCTTTTGGCCGTTTTCATCCACGATCTGCAATTCCCAATGATATCCGGCTTTTCCGATAGCGCCGATCTTGTGGATGTTTTCGACGCCGAGATGCACACAGCCGGGGCCGATAGATTCCGAAAGGCCGTAATTAGTGTCGTATTCATGGCTTGGAAAATATTTTTTCCAGCGTTTGATCAGGCTGGGCGGAACAGGCTGGGCGCCGATGTGCATCAGACGCCACTGATCGAGTTTGTAGTTCGATAGCTTTATCTCCCCGCGTTCGATGGCGTCCAGAATATCCTGCGCCCAGGGAACCAGCAGCCAAACGATCGTTATCCGCTCCGCGGAGACAGTTTTGAATATCCATTCCGGTTTGACGCCGCGCAAAAGAACGGCTTTGCCACCGGCAAGAAAGCTGCCGAACCAGTGCATTTTTGCGCCCGTGTGGTAAAGCGGCGGGATACAGAGGAAATTATCCTCACGTGTCTGTCCATGATGGTTCATTTCCACTTCACAGGAGAAAGTCAGGGCAAGGTGACTGTGGAGAATCGCCTTGGGGAAGCCGGTGGTGCCGGATGAAAAATAAATGGCGGCGTCATCATTATCGTAAAGTTCGATTTTTGGCGCCACGGAGGAGCAGCAGGCGGTGAGCGCGTAATAACTTTCGGCAAAATTGGGACAGTTCTGTCCCAAAAACAACCGGATTTTTACATTGGGAATCTGCTCACGGATTGCCTCGACCCGCCCGGTAAATTCCGGCCCGAAGATCAAAACGTCACTCTCGGAAAGGTCAAGGCAGTATTTGATTTCTTCTTCCGTATAGCGGTAGTTAAGCGGCACGGCGATGGCGCCGGTTTTTAGAATACCGAAATAAACCGGCAGCCACTCCAGACAGTTCATGAGCAGAATCGCGACCTTGTGGCCTTTTTGCAGGCCTCTTCCCAAAAAAAAGTTCGCCAGACGGTTGGCCTTGTCGTCAAACTCGCGCCAAGTCATTTCCCGGCGGTACCTTTTCTCGGGATTGGTTTCGACAAGCTCGTAATCCTTCCAGCTTGCATGTACATCGTTGATTTCGGGATTGATTTCGATCAGGCTGACATCTTCACCATACAGGGCGGCGTTACGGGCGAGAATTTCTGTAATGGGCATTATATTTTCCTTCTTTCTTTTTATGCTGTTTTCTCTCTGGTATTATGCGAAATTATTGCCGCATCAGAAATACTGTTGATTAAAAACATGCTTTTTCGGGGAGGAAGTATAGGAATTTCTGTTTTTTATGTCAATGAAATATCAATGCGTCTGCAATGCAACTTATTCAAGCGATTCAACAAAGTAAAGTCATTGAGTGCAGGGTGACGCCGGATTTTACAACATCCCTGTAAAAGGCGCGGGATGGATTGTTTCTCTCCCCGGAAACGTGGGAGACATCAGGCATACTTGCTTAATGGGGAAATTTGCCTGCTCCAACTAGACAATGGAATTAGCCACGTCTCCGGCGCAGCAGTTTCACGGGCGCATTTTTTCTGCCTCCAGCTCCAGCAAAGCCAGGTTCTGGTAAGCGTGGAAGAGCTTTTGGCAGAAGGCGTCCCAGCGGCGGCAGATGTCGATGGTGGCGTCATCCATTCCAAACAGGTGCGGATGCGCGGCCAGCGTTTTGATCTCTTCCGACATTTCGTTTACCTGCGCCTCGTCCAAACCCCGAAGAATGTCGGCGGCGAATTCCTCCGGCTTGTACCACGCGGCTGCTTGCTGCAGGTCGCGGTGGATCTGCGTGAGCAGAACATTGCGCGGTCCTTCCCATAGCTCGTTGATGGCCGAATCGCGGTACAGGCGCGGCAGGGAGGAGAAATCCTCCATCACGCCGTGTCCGCCGAAAAGCGACATGGCTTCGCGGATCACATCGGTGCAGTCCCAGGAGGCGGCTATTTTTTGCAGCATGATCAGTTCGCGGATATTGAAGCGCTGCCTGCGCGAGGCTAATGGTTCGTTTCCGCCCTGGGTTCCTTTCAGGCTGCCTTCCAATTTCAAAAAGTCGCGGTACAGTTTGAAAGCGCCCGCCGTTGTTCTTTGGGCGGCCTGCCTGATTCTGTTTAGTTGCACCGTCACGAGGGGGAATTGATTGAGCTTGAGACCGAAAGCATCCCTGAAAGAAACGTATTTTTCCGCTTCCCGAACGGCCCGCGTCATGAAAGCCGCAGCGGAAAGCCCTACAGTCAGGCGCGAGTAGGTCAGCACAATGCCGACCACGTTGGCCACGCCCTTGTCCAGCGGCCCAGCCGGATAGGCTACCGCGCCGTTGAAGGTGAGTTCGGCCGTGGTCAGTTCGCTGGTGCCCATTTTCCATTTGATCCGGTCGATAGTATAGCCGTTGCGGATTTCTTTTTCCTTGTTGCCGGGCAGCCACGACGGCACGACAAACAAGCCGACTTTTTCCGAGCCGGCGGGCTTGGCCGTCACGACTGCGTAATCCGCGTGCGTGGCGGAGCAGAAGAATTTTGTCCCGTAGAGTTTCCAGACGCCGTTTTCATTTACCGCCTCCAGAACGTTGGATGGCACATCGGACCCGCCTTGGATTTCGGACAGGTACTGCGCGCCGATGGCGAAGCCGCCGTTGACGCCTTCCTTGCAGTGCCGGAGGATTTCTGTTGTTTCGGGCGAGTCGGCGTATTTGTTCAGCAGTTCGACCAGTCCTTCCGTGCAGGTAATCGGGCAGCCGATGCATGATTCGCCGTTCTGGTAGATAATAAACATTTTAATCAGTTTGACCCAGGGAGGTGTTTTCTCAGCAAAGAACGCCTCCGAGAAAATCTCCCTTTCCATGATTTCCGTATCGCGGGGCCGCACGATCCGGTCGATGCGGTTGTGGTGCCCGTCGCAGTGCAGCATGTAAGGGCGCTCCTCCGGCCGGGCGATCCGCTCGGCCATGTCGCGCCAGCGGTATGAGGCTTTTGCGGAAACGGCGCGGGCTTCAGCATCCACCTTCTGCCAGATTTCGCCGGTGTAGTGGCGCACGACTTTTTGAATAAAAGGATCATCGGCGTAGTAATCAACTGACTGACGCCAGGCCAGGAATTCATTGAAACTGTATGAGTTGTTTCTATCGGCAAAAGACACAGGAACCTCCCCGGGTAATTACCCGTAAAAAAGTAATGTAAATATGTAACCAGTGGTTTCTATACAAACCAGCGGTAAGATAGTCAAGTTTTTTTCAGTTCCGGAAAATTCTGTGATATAGGAAATAAACTATGAAGCAGAACAAAACATTCGCCCATGTTAAAAACGAGGCAAAGCTGGCGCGCCAGGGGTTGATTATCGAGGCAGCCGGGCGTGTCTTTGCCGTCAAACCGTTCAACGAAGTCAGTATTCGGGATATCGCCCGGGAAGCGGGGATTTCACATGCCTCCATTTACCGGTATTTTCCCGATCAGCAGGCCTTGTTTATCGAAGCATTTCTGCGGGGCGCCGGGGAAATCGGCGAAGTGCTGGAGGGGTTAATCGAAAACGGAAAAAACCCGGATATCTTGAAAGTCAGCGACGCCTATGTTACCTATCTGATGGACAACGATCAATACTTCCGCATGATGACTCACTTCATGCTCGACGGGTCGCTGTCGGCGGAAAAGATCGAAAAGCTCAACGACGCAGAGCGGCGGGTGTTTGATCAGTTTGACAGGATGTTTCAGAAAATGAAGAAACCGGAGCCCGTCCGCCTGCTATCTCACGCCTTCTTCGCGGCGCTGAACGGTGTACTCATTTCGTTCCGGAACTATCCTGGCCGCACGAACAAGGCGGTTCGCCAGCATATACTCAACATCGCCCGCGTAATCGCCGAGAGTTTCAAAACGGCCTTATTTTCTTGATTTTATTTGGCTGGGGAACAAGGATTCGAACCTTGATTAACGGAGTCAGAGTCCGGCGTCCTACCATTGAACGATTCCCCATTGCAAGAATGCTAACAACCTTAGCCCGAAAAGCTTTTAGCTTACCGACGGGCGGGAATATAATGCGATTGATTTTTTATGTCAACCAATTTTCTTCATTCCGTTGCAGAAAACTTGATTTCCGGCTTCAGCCCATGACAATTGAACAAATTGTTTGATGACATTAATTGGCCTATATCCATATGACAGCCCGGCGCGCATAAACCTCGACTGGTGCATCTTTCTTCATCGATCTTGCGTTTCAGGCCATTCCCTTCATGACATTGACCAGTTCCTGGACGGCGGCGGCGGATTTATCCAGAGCTTTTTGCTCTTCCGTTGTCAGACGCAGAGAAAGAATCTGCTCAATGCCGTTTTTGCCCAGCTTCACCGGTACGCCGACAAAAAGATTGGAAATGCCGTACTCGCCTTCCAGATAAGCGGCGCAAGGCAGGATCTTCTTTTTGTCTTTCAGAATGGATTCCGCCATTTCAACTGCTGCCGAAGCCGGCGCATAGTAGGCGCTGCCGGTTTTTAAAAGCCCCACAATTTCCGCGCCGCCGTTGCGTGTACGGGCGGCCAGCGCCTCAATCCGTTCCGGAGACATGAGCTCTGTAATCGGCACGCCCGCCACGGTGGAAAAGCGCGGCAGCGGCACCATTGTATCTCCGTGTCCGCCCAGCACCAGCGCATGCACATTTTCCACGGACACATCCAGTGCCATTGCGATAAAGGTCCGGAAACGCGCGGAATCAAGCACACCCGCCATTCCGACGACGCGGTTTTTAGGGAAGCCGCTTTCTTCCATGGCCACATGGCACATGGCATCCAGCGGGTTGCTGACGATGATCAAAATGGCATGGGGCGAATACCTGGCGATTTGTCCGGTGACATTTTTCATAATACGCCGGTTGGTTGCAAGCAAGTCATCACGGCTCATGCCCGGTTTTCGCGGTATGCCCGCGGTAATAATGACGATGTCGGAATCAGCCGACGCCTCATATAAATTGGCGCCTGTCAAATGCGCATCGTGTTTTTCAATAGGTGCGGCTTGCGCCAAATCCAGCGCCTTGCCCTGCGGTGTGCCTTCAATGATATCAATCAACACCACATCCGCCAGTTCTTTTTCCGCCAGCCGCTGTGCAGCCGTTGCTCCGACATTGCCTGCTCCCACTACCGTCACTTTTTGATTCATAGCACCTGTTTCCTTAATTTATTATTGAATTGATCTTCTTGCTTTTATAACAACCTGTTCAGATATTTACGCAACGGTCTTGCCGATATCCGCGGCCAGAAGCCTTGCCTGATATTCTTCAACATCAACTGAGCCTTCTTCAGGCGACCAGGGTGCAAACACGACTGAAGCGGCGGGATCGTAAGGCCCCTGCTTTACTTCGAAAAAGACAGACCGCTCCGCTTTGGGAATCCAAGTATGGTATTGATCAGCCGGAATTTGCAAACCGAGAATCCCCGTTTCCGGGCCTATGGAGGTCCGTTCCCTAACCACACCGTTGTCGTCAAAAATCAGGACATCAAAAAGGCCGCCCAGCACAATGGCGAACTCGCTTTTTCCCAGATGCCGATGTGGCCGGAAGTAGGAATTTGGACAGGCCGCGATAAACAAACGCTGCACTGGATCGGACAGGAATTCATGAATATTATAATTCATCCTGAGCCTCTTGGTTTGACTGGCCTGGGCGATCAGCTCATCCAGTATTTGTAACGTGACCAGCTTCATTTTAGGCATTCCTTCCAATGAAATGACCGTCAAATAAATTCAGTTGGCGGAATTCTTATCAGAATAACAGGCAATGTCAATGGGTCGAGATAAAATTGTTTTGACATCCGTCCCTCTCATCTCATATGATTCTCCCCATGAATAAAAGTTTGCAACTGATATTGATTCGCCATGGCGAAACGCTATGGAATAAAGAGGGCCGGATTCAAGGCGTAAGCGATATTGAGCTTTCCGAGACAGGCATTGAGCAGGCTTGGAAACTTGCTTTTTCCTTGAAAAGCGCTGATATCGAATCCATACACGCCAGTCCCTTGAAAAGGGCTTATCAGACTGCGGAAATCATCAACAGTTTCCATCAGAGAAAAATTGAAGTACATCCCGGACTTATGGAAATGAATCAAGGGGATTTTGAAGGTTTTTCTTTTAAAGAGCTGCTGGCCAGGGAAAAGGAATTTCTCCACCGCTGGATTGCCGATCCGGCGTTCGTCAGAATCCCTCATGGAGAGTCTCTGTCCGAATTACAGACGCGGGCTTGGCGTTCCATGGAAAAGATTATGGACAGGGGGAAAAACGCCCTTGTCGTGGCTCATAACTTTACCATCGCGGCGGTTTTATGCCGCCTCAGAAAAATCAGCCTTGCGGAATTTCGCAGCACCTGCGTGGACACAGCTTCCAAAACAGTGATCTTTATCCGTGACGGAGAAGCGAGCATTGAGGCAATCAATGACCGCCGTCATCTGAATGTGTCGCCGGAAGTTTAAAGCAGGGAGCTGAGCTTATGAATAATCCGTCAACTTTTCTTCTGGATGAAAATCTGGACCGCAGCAAACTCAAACGCATCTATCAGAACCTGCATCCTGTTTACGAAGAGATTCTGGATGCCCTGCATCAGCAGGTTCGAACGGTTTTGGAGGAAAACGGCTGCTTTCCTACCATCAAATACCGCGTCAAGCGCTTCAAGACTTATTTTGACAAATTGATCAAAATGTCACGCAGCGGTCAAGCCGCCGGTTCGATGTTCATAACTGACATTCTGGGCTTGAGGATAGTGTGCCCTTTTCGGGAAGATCTGGATTTCGTTGAAAAACTGGTGAAGGCCAAATTCACCGTTGTCGAAATGGAACGGAAAGGCCTGAATCGCTCAGTGGGAGAGTTCGGCTATGAATCCGTTCATTTCCTGATTGAAATTGAACCCATCCGCGGAAAGGAGGAGCTTCCCTATGCGGCAAACGTCTGCGAAGTGCAACTGCGCACGATTTTGCAGGACGCCTGGGCGGAAGTGGAGCACGAACTTATTTACAAGTCTGATATAACGCTGCCCAACGAATCGATCCGCCGTAAACTGGCCGCTCTCAATGCCACCCTGACTCTGTCCGACCTTATTTTTCAGGAAATACGCGATTACCAGAAGGAAATCCGCAAATGTGATCGTAAACGCCGCCAGAGTCTGGATGTCAAGATGGCCGACGGATGGAGCGTTGACCAGGATTTGCCGATTTTGCAGGACGGTCAGCAATCCGCCATGCAACGCGATATGGATTCTATCAAGGGGGAAACAAATCTGGAAAAAGCTTTGCTGGCTGCGCTGACCGCGCATAGCGCCGGCCGGCTGGAAAATGCCGTTCAGATTTATACATCTATTTTGAAGTTGAAAACCGGAGATTCCGTAAGGTCGCTTGTATATAATCACCGGGGCATGGCTCATTTCTGCCTGTCCAACTATGCAAAAGCCATCAGCGATTTTTCCAAATCCATAGACTGCGACCGGGAGAATGTCCGCTGTTATAATAATCGTGCGCTGACTTATCGGGTTTTAAAGCGCTATGACCGGTCGCTGGAAGACTACGACCGGTCCATCGCCCTTAATCCTTATATGGTTGACGGATTTTGGGGACGTGCCCAGACGCTCTATGATATGAAACTGTACACCCAGTCTATCTCTGATTGTGAAAAAGCGTTAAGCATCAAAGGTGATTTCATGCCGGCGCAATTGCTCATTAAGCGGATCAATAAACTGATTTTCTGATGCAGGATTCCGCATCTTAATAAAATAACAAGGAGAATAAAATAGAATAAATGAAAAATTTGACGCGATGCTTGTTTTGCCTTGTCCTGTTGTTTGGATGCGTCTTTCCTGCTGCAGCCGTTGATGTATTGCCATTTCATACGACCAATCAAAGTCCTCTGATTGCCATTTACGGCCTGCCGTCCATCGGAGATGCTGTCGTTGCGGCAAAATCGGGAGGCTCCTGGCGAATGACGCTGGATCTGGCCAATCATTATGTTTCGGACAGCAATGCGAGGGAAAGCCTTGTGCTGGATGGCGAAAGCTACCGGCTGGCGCTTTCCGGACGGTACGGCGTCGGCCGGAAAATAGATCTGGGCGTTGATGTGCCCTTCCTTCTTTCCGGGGGCGGCTTTCTGGATCAGGCGCTGGAAAGCTACCATTCGACTTTCGGATTTCCCAATGGCGGAAGAGAGCTTGCACCTCAAAGCCGTCTGCGTTACCGTTATCAAAAAAACGGCGTCACGGTTTTAAACATGGAAAAGTCCGGACAAGGGCTGGGTGATGTGAGCATCAATGGCGGCTGGCAACTATATCAGAGTGTGGACGGTCGGCGGAATCTGGCTTTGCGCACGAATTTGAAGCTGCCGACCGGTGATTCGGATACGCTGCGCGGCAGTGGCGGAGTGGATTTGGCGCTGTGGGCGGTTGGCAATATCGGCCATCAATTTTCACTGGGGCAGTTGACCCTGTTCGGCGCTGCGGGAGCCATGGGAATGACCAAAGGAAAGATCCTGTCCGATCAGCAGAAACCTCTGGCCGGTTTTGGCGCCCTGGGCCTGGGATTCAGCCCGGCCCAGTGGATTGAACTGAAAATCCAGACCAACGCCCATACGGCTTTTTACTCAGACAGCGACTTGAAGGAAATCAGCGGAGCCTCCGCGCAACTGACCGTCGGCGGCGCTTTGCATTTTACCCCCAAAACATCCCTGGATATCGGTGTCACGGAGGATATTATTGTCGGCACATCGCCGGACGTTGTGCTTCATCTGTCGCTACACCGCTCATTCTAACGCCGGCTTCCGGCTATTTGCCGATTTTCTTCCGGATGCGTTCCTGGTATTCGGTGATCTCATGCCGCAGAATATCCAGATCGGCAATCCGGTCATCCAGTCGCTTCAAGTGATTTCCCAGCAGTTCCAGAAGGCGTTTCAGGACCTTCTCGTTGGATTTTTCATAGGTCCACATCGCTTCCAGTTCCTGCATTTCCGTCAGGGTCATGCCCATGATTTTCAGGCGCTTGATCAATTTCAGGCGCCGCAAATCAGCTTCCGTATAGATTCTGCGGCCCCCCTCCACGCGTTTGATGGAGTTGAGCAGGCCGATTTCTTCATAATAGCGGATTGTCCTCTGACTCATGTCCAGTTCTTTGGAAAGCTCTCCGATGGAGCTGAATTCTTCACTCATGTATTTGTTTCCTTAAAGATTTATGACACATTGAATTTTTCTTTCAGCTCCCGCTTCAAAATTTTTCCGGAAGGGTTTTTGGGCAGCTTGTCAATAACAACCACCTTCTTCGGGCATTTAAATGCGGCCAATTTCCCCTTGCAGTGGCTGATAATTTCCTTCTCGCTGAGCGCCACGCCCATTTTAGGCACGACGAGGGCTGCGACAATTTCGATCCATTTGGGATCGGCAAGCCCGACCACCGCCACCTCCTCAACGCCCGGATACTGGTAGAGAACCTCTTCGACCTCGCGGGAGGCCACATTCTCACCGCCGGTTTTGATCATGTCTTTTTTGCGATCCACCACGTAAAGATAACCGTCATTGTCAAACCGGCCCAGATCACCGCTGTGGAACCAGCCGAAGGCAAAAGCCTCGTCCGTCTTTTCAGGGTCGTTCAGATAGCCGGTCATGACATGGCCGGACCGGTGGACGATTTCGCCAACTTCTCCTAGGGGAACAAATTTCCCCTCGTCATCCATGAGACGGGTTTCCACATTCAGGACCGGTTTTCCCGCCGATCCCGGCTTGAGCAGCTGGTCCTCCGGCTTCAGGATGGTGGCCACCGGTCCCATTTCTGTTTGGCCGTAATAGTTCCATAATTTGAGGCCGCGGAAGGTTACAGCCAGCTGCTTGATGATTTCCACCGGCATGATGCTGGCGCCGTAGGCCGCTTTTTTCAGGCTGCTGTGGTTGTAATTTTTAAATTCCGGATGGTTCAGAATGCCGATCCAGACGGTGGGCGGGGCGAACATGTGCGTGATCTGGTATTTTTCAATGAGCCGGATCATCTCCAGCGGGTCCGCCTTGTGCATGATCACATTGGTGGCCCCGATGTACAGATAGGGCATGAGGAAGCAATGGAGCTGGGCGCAATGAAAAAGGGGCAGGGCATGCAGGCTGACATCATAAGTGTCGTACTGGCCGTCAAAGATGCAGCTGTGATACTGGGACATCAGGGCGCGATGCGAAAGCATGGCGCCCTTGGGTTTAGACTCCGTGCCGCTGGTATAGGGAATCTGCACCGTATCTTCCGCGCTGACCTCCACTTGGGGTTCGTCGTAGGGCATGGCTTCCATTTCCGTCATCAGGTTGAAAAATCCTTCCGGAACGATGGAATCGCCCAAGGGCAGGAAACCCCACTTTTCGACCTTGGTGAATTTGCCCTGATCCCTCGCGATGATGGGATACAGGACATCCTCCACAATGAAGATCCGCGACCCGGAATGATTGATGACATAGGCAATTTCTTCGGCATTCAGCATGTAGTTGATTGGGACCTGAATCGCGCCGATCTTGGCCAGGCCGATCATGCTGATCGGGTAGTAGTGGGAGTTGTAGGCGTAAACCGCCACCCGGTCGCCCTTTT
>CAZBGE010000037.1:0-24814 GCA_964491435.1 uncultured Smithella sp. | reverse complement strand
GCCAGTTCCATCGCCGCTTCCAGTTGCTTTCCCGGCTCGGTCACCTGCTGCACCAGTCCCATGCGATAGGCGTCTTCAGCGCTCCAGGTGTCCCCGGTCAGCAAATAGCGCATGGCGTTGGACCAGCCCATATCCCTGGCCAGACGAATGGTTCCGCCGCCACACGGGAAAAATCCGCGCAGAACTTCCAGCTGGCCGAATTTCGTATCGGATGCCGCTACGCGGATATCCGCGTTCAGCATCATTTCGACCCCCCACGTATAACAGTATCCCTGCACGGCAAAGATAACCGGTTTGCTGCAGCGTTTTTTCCCGACCATGTAGAAAGGATCGATTTCCCTGCTCTCGTCCACGAAAAATCCCCCGCCGCCGCTGAACAAATCCGACCAATCGGTCAATTCCAGCCCCGATGTAAAATGCTTGCCGTTGCCGTAAACAACGCCCACCCACAAATCATCATCCTGATCCAGCTGATAATAGGCCTGCGCCATTCTGGAATACATCTCCCGCGTCAGGGCGTTGTATTTTTGAGGCCGGTCAATTTCAATCAGCATGATGTGGTCTTCAGTTTTAATATTGATGGTCATATATTTTTATTCCTTTTCGTGAATTTTTACCGGCGGCGAGTATAAGGAAATGGCCCGCATGTGTCAACGCAATATTTAAAAGAGAATTAGCTTTGTAATTTTAACACTTTATACCCCCGTTTGCGCAAAAGCTCGACGACGCTATCCTTGCCGGCCAGATGCGCTACGCCAACAATGACCATTGACGCCGTTTTTCCGCTCAACAGTCTTTCAATATGTTTCATCCATTTTTTATTGCGGTCAACAATCAACAGCGCATGCAATCGCGGATAATTCTTCAGTTCACGAAGACTGAACGCCTCAATGCCGGCTTCATCACCCTTGCGCCAGGCGTTCAGTATGTCTGTTAATTTGCGGTCCAGATTGGAGAGATCATCGATCGTCTCACTGATCTGCTCATTACCCATGCCGGCATCCAGCAAAGTCATCAACCCGAGCTGTTCATCAACGGTTTCAAGTCCGCCAATGGGTTTACCGTCCTTTTTCGCCTTCTGATGAAAGAACCGGTCCACGCCGTAATCATCTTCCACGCCAAGCCGCTGTAACTCCTGCATCGTCAGCGTCAGGGACAACATCCAGGGACGGAACAGTTGATATTGCGCAAATGGATAGTTGCGCTCCTGGCAGAATTTTTCGGCTTTCGCGTAAACAGCCGGAGCTAAATGTTGCCTGAGCGTCGTCCCATCCATATAAACGCCAATCATCATAAGCTTTTGCAAATACTCCGGCGTTTCCACTTCATCGAGCGGCGCCTCAAAGACTATTTTCCGGGAATGGGCGTAGGCCTTCTCAAATTCGGCCGGCAGAGGATGGTCGGACGCCCGCAGCACATGACATGACCCGGCCAGATAAACAGCGGCCTTAGGCCCTTTGACCACCCAAACCGAGCTTTCCGCCCACGCCCCCGCAGCCATCAGGAACGTGATCACCCATCCCAGTAAAGCCCGGCGAAAAAACCGTTTCATTTCAGTTTCCCCCTTTTTTGAATACAGAAGACAGCAAACTTTCATAATTCATCCTCACCGCGGACATTGTGCATTGGAAATCGCCTTGCCTTCACGATGCTCCATACGAATAGCATTTTTATCTTAATATTTAAACGATTATTCCGCCATGGCCTCTTTCCCGTTCACCGGAACATATCGCCTTTTTTTGCTTTTCTTCTTGACAAACCAAAATACAGTTGTATATTACAACCAATATGAAAAAGACCGCTCTAAATTATGATGATTTTATGAATCTGTTCATCGGGCTTTCCCAGGCAAAGCGGTGCTGCCGGCAGGATACGGCATTTTGCAGGGATGTGACTTTTCAACAGTTTGCCATTCTGGATGCCGTCATGAAAAACAAAGAACTGAATATTTCCGATTTGCACCGGATTCTTTCCGTGGAAAAAAGCACGACAACCCGTCTGGTCAATCCTCTGATACAAAAAGGCCTGGTGGAACGCCAGAAGTCCCGCCTCGATTCCAGGGCATTTGTACTCACCCTGACCAGGGAAGGCATGGAAATTCACCGAAGCGTTCAGCTCTGCCTTACGGATTTTTTCCAAAATATATCATCTCATCTGCCCGCGGAGAAGCAAGACAACATTCTGCAGGCTGTGCGGGATTTTATCACCGCCATCAAAAATGCGGCCGGCGTTTGCGATTGCTGCAAGTAAGCCTGAGGACAAAGACATGGAAGACATCAAGAAAAGCATGCAACCGGACAAATTTGTTTTTCCGGTCATTCACGAACAAGCCAGCTGTTATTGCGGAAACCCCTCCGGAACAGACACGTTCAAGGCAATTCCACGCATGGATCAGTCTTTCGTCTCCGGATCGCTTTCCACGCCGGCGGGCGAATTACCGAAAGTATCTTCCATCCTGACTCGCCAGGACAGGTGGGGAACCATCAAAGCCCGTCTGGGAGCATCCAGAATGGCGTATTCCATCGATCCCGGCCTTTATGCTTTAGGCGAACCGGATAAATTATCACCCGTTCTGGTAACCGCCAATTACAAAATGAGTTTTGACTGCCTGCGTCAAGCGCTTGCCGGCCGCAACGCCTGGATTCTGGTTCTGGACACCAAAGGTATCAACGTCTGGTGCGCGGCGGGCAAAGGAACATTCGGCACGGACGAGCTGATCCGGAGAATAGAAACAAGCGGCCTCAAAAATGCCGTCAGCCATCGAAAAATCATTCTTCCGCAATTGGGAGCGCCCGGCGTATCTGCTCATCAGGTCAAGGAGTTCTCCGGGTTTAGCGTCTGTTATGGACCTATTCGCGCCATGGATTTACCAAAGTATCTGGATGCCGGACGAAAAGCCGCAAAAGAAATGAGAGTAATGACCTTTCCGCTGAAAGAAAGAGCCGTTTTAATCCCCATAGAACTGTTGGAAGCAATCAAGCCTTTTCTCATCATCTCCGTTGCTTTTTTGATTCTGTCGGTCCTTTTGGGACCGGGCGGTTTCACGATGAACCTGATCCATGACGGCTTGTTTGCCGTAGGCGCGCTCTTTTGCGCTGTTCTGGGCGGAACTGTTCTGAATCCATTGTTTCTGCCTTATCTTCCGGGCCGTGCTTTCTCCGTCAAGGGGTTATTGACCGGATTGGCCATAGCCCTTGGACTGATTTTTCTTCGCGGCATTGATTTGCAGCTCTGGCCTGGAAGAATGGAGGCTTTGTCCTGGTTACTGCTCATCCCGGCCATTGCGGCCTATCTGGCCATGAATTTTACCGGCTGTTCCACATACACATCGCTTTCCGGCGTCAAAAAAGAAATGCGCTTTGCTTTGCCTCTGGAAATATCCGCAGGCATCTTGGGACTGGCCGCCTGGATCACATCACTGATGATTGCTTAGGAGTAAAAAATGGGAAGCATGGTTTATCTGAAAAACGTTGTCACTTTGGAGCTGGATGCGCAAAAATGCGCCGGCTGCGGCATGTGCCTGGAGGTCTGTCCTCACGATGTATTCAAAATGAATGGAAAAAAGGCGCAAATAAACAAGCGTGACGCCTGCATGGAGTGCGGCGCCTGCAGCCGTAACTGCCCGGCGGGCGCTCTTTTTGTTCAATCCGGTGTCGGCTGCGCTGCGGCGGTCATCAACAGCATGCTGGGGCGAAACGGCGGAGCATGCTGCTGCGGCCCGCAAACGGAGCAAACGGGAACGGCAAATAACGGCGGCTGTTGCTGATACCGCCCATATTGGAATATCATTGTTTTTATTAGTAAATTTATTAATCTGTTGACTTTGCCCGGTCTTTCTTGTAGGAGAATTCAGGTCTTCCCTAAATGACCTCAATGAATTATGGATAACGGAATTGCGCAATTCTTATACAGCCATACATTCCATAGCAATCATTGGGAATCTTTGCGCCTGGGCATCCCTATTTTCATCACCGTAAGTCATCACTATATTATTCCCGCCACCAGTGGGGTAAAGGAGGAAATATATCATGACCAAAAGTAACACGCAGGAAAGCAGGCTGCCGGTACTCGGCATTAACAGTCTGGGACGAATCGGTAAACTGACGCTGTGGCATCACGTCAACCGGAAGTACTTCAAGGAAATCGTTGTCAACCAGGGCCGGGATATCGGCGCGGGAATGGAAACGATTGCGCGCCTGATTGAAACGGACGCCACTTACGGGCTGCTCCACCGGTTTTTATACGGCATTAAGGCAAAACCCTGCATTCAGATTACAGATGACAAAAACGGCAAAATGCTCATCGACGGAATTCCGGTAACGATTCTTCGCGAGCAGAGGAATCCTCTCAATATTCCCTGGCGTCAATATGGCGCAGACATTGTCGTGGATTGCAGCGGCACCTTTAAAGATCCGACCACCCCTGTTGATGACAAGAAAGGCTCCATCCGCGGCCACTTAAACGGCGGCGCCAAGGTGGTTGTTCATTCCGCTCCTTTCAAAATCAAGGACAAGGCCCTTGCTACGCCGGAGGACACAGTCACGCTGATCTACGGCATTAACCACACCGCCTTCAATCCCAAGAAGCATCTGCTGGTTTCCGCCGCATCCTGCACCACCACGGGGCTTGCGCACATGGTCAAGCCGCTTCTGGACAATGAGGACACCAGCGCCATTCTGACTGCGTCCATGTCCACCATCCATGCCGTCACCAATACCCAGAGCGTTCTGGATAAAATGCCGAAAGCCGGTGAAAAAGACATCCGCAAGACGCGCAGCATTCTGAACAATATTATTCTTACTTCGACCGGCGCCGCCAAGGCCCTGATCGAAGTCATTCCGGAAGTTAAAAATATCGGATTCATGGGCGATTCCATCAGGGTGCCGACCAACACGCTTTCACTGATCGTGCTGAACGCGACATTCCAGACTCGCCGGGACAAAACAGGAGCCGCGGCCGGCATCGACACGAAGAAGCTCAACGCCATTTACGAAAAAGCCGCTCAAAACAATCCTTTGGTCCGGTTTACCATGCAGCAGAATGTTTCCACCGATCTGATCGGCGAGGACGCGGCCGTGGTCATCGAAGGACAGTTCAATCACACGCGCACCGCCTTCATTCCGGTTGACCTCGCGCATATTCCAGGCGTGCCGCCGGAACTGGTGCAAAGCCTTGGCGACAAAACTCTTCAGGTCCCCGTGGTTGCGGCCAAGATTTTCGGCTGGTATGACAACGAATACGGCAGCTACACGAACCGGCTGGGCGATTTAACGGTTTATATCCACAAAAATATTCAGTAAACCGCTTCGACAACGGTATAAAAGCCCCTGTTTTCTTGATCCGGAAACAGGGGGCTTTTTTTATTTACAATCGTTCACAAACAGGATAAATAGCGGCTTTCATACTAGCGGCTGAATCAAACACAGCCAGCCTTTGTCCGGCGGGCAGGCCATGGAAAGGGAATGAATGGTGTCTTCAGAACTGGAGAAAATGAAACTGGCCCAGGAAAAACTCCAGGAGCAATTCCAAAAAACAAGCAATGAAAACAAGCGTCTGCGGAGCCAATTCAATTCCACCGCCAAGCAGGTCCGCGAGCTCAATGAGTTCATCCAGCTCATGCTCAACCTGTCGCCCTTTGGCATATGCATTATCCAGAACAATAAATTCATTTACTCCAATAAATCTTTTTCTGATATTTTCTCCCTTTCCCCCAAAAAATTAAGAAATATCGATCCGATGCAAATTATTTTTGAGGGGGATTGTGAGCATGTAAAGAAAAGCATGCTGGCCATGCTCAGAGGCAAGGCAAAATCTTTTTTCATGTTTCGCGTTATGACCAGCCAGGAAACCATCAAATGGGTTCTTGGTTCGGTCGCTCTCATTCACATGAATGACAAGCGGGCTATTCTGGGCAATTTTGTTGATCTGACAGAAGGACGGGTGATGCAGCTGGCTTACAACGACCCTTTGACCGGGTTGCCAAACCGGAAACTCATGATGGATCGTCTGGAACAGGCCATTGTTTCGGCAAAAAGAAGAAACGATCATCTGGCCTTGCTGTTTGTTGATCTGGACGAATTCAAAGAAGTCAACGATACCTATGGCCATGACACCGGAGATCAACTGCTCATTGAAATCTCCAATAAACTCCGGGATGTTGTCCGGAGAGAAAATGACACCATCGCCCGCATCGGCGGCGATGAGTTTCTAATTCTCCTGACGGACGTTCCCCAAAAAAGCCATATTGAAAACATGGTTCATCTTCTTTTTGAAAAATTTTCCCGGCCCCTGGCCATTGGTTCGTCCCGGATCAGCATTAAAGTTAATCTCAGCATCGGCGTCGCCATTTTTCCCGAACATGGCGAAAGTTCGGACACGCTCATCCATCACGCCGATATCGCTATGTACAAAGTGAAAAAGGCGCACGGGAAAAACCATTATCATTTTTTCGAATCCTGACGGAATTTTAACAACATCAAAATAACAACCCGGCAAAAAAAGCATCGCGGCGAAGAGAGCCTTCTTCACTTGGGCGCGGCGGTCAGGAATCCAGCACCTCTCTGACCTTGGCGGCCAGATCTTTGAACGAAAAAGGTTTGGAGATGAATTGCGTTCCTTCCTCCAGAATCCCCTGGCGGGCGATCACATCCGCCGTATATCCGGACATATACAGGCATTTAAGACCCGGTTTGATGGCCCGGATCTTTTCCGACAGTTCCTTCCCGTTGATTTCCGGCATCACCACGTCGGTAATCAGCAGGCCGATTTTTTCTCCGTGTTCCCGGACCAGTTGCAGCGCCTGGTCTTTTACCCGCGCCGGCAGCACCCGATAGCCGAGATTTTCAAGCATTTCCGTGCTGAGCTCCAGCATCGATTCATCATCCTCGACAATCAGAATTGTCTCCGCTCCGCCCCTGGCGGATGTCTCGTGCTGAGCATCCGGAACTTCCGGGATCTCCTCCGGGCAGCGCGGCAGGTAAAGCCGGAACGTCGTCCCCTGCCCCGGCTCACTGTAAACATTGATGAAACCGCCATTCTGCCGGACAATGCCGTAAACGGTGGGCAGGCCCAGTCCCGTCCCCTGCCCTTCTTCCTTGGTGGTGAAAAATGGTTCAAAGATGTTCGCCAGGGTCTCCTTGTTCATGCCGCAGCCGTTGTCGCTCACCTCCAGCAGGACGTAGTCGCCGGGAATCCACTCCGGGCGTTCCTGGCTGTAGGCTGAGTCACAAACCTTATTGACGGTTGCAATGGAGATGATTCCCTTGCTTGCTATGGCATCACGGGCATTCACCGTCAGATTGGCCAGAAGCTGATCGACCTGGGACGGGTCGATTTTCACCAGCCACAAGCCGTGGCCGGGATGCCAGACCAGCTCAATGTTCTCACCGATGAGGCGCTGGAGCATATTGATCATTCCGCCGATGGTCTCGTTCAGATTCAGCACCCGGGGGCTTGCCGTTTGCCTGCGCGCAAACGCCAGAAGCTGGCGGGTCAGGTCCGCGGACCTCATTCCCGCATACAGGATATTCTGCAGAGATTTCCTTATGGAACCGGCGAGATCCGTTTTGTGGAGAGCCATTTCCGTGTTGCCGATGATCACGCTGAGCATATTGTTGAAGTCATGGGCCACGCCGCCGGCCAGGCGTCCCACGGATTCCATCTTCTGGGCATGGGCCAGTTGCGTCTCCAGTTTTTTCCTTTCGGATAAATCAACCATCGAGGCGACGCTGTCCTGCGTTCCCGGAATGACGGCAATGTTCATGAAAAGTTCCCGGACCTCGCCCTGCCGGTTGACAAAGCGGAATTCGTAGGAAGAAGGAACGGATCGGGCATCCTTCCTGCGCATCCTGTGGTAGGTGAGGATCCTTTCCAGGTCATCGGGATGGATGAAGACCGTCCATTGCACCTTCCCTTCCATTTCCTGTTTGGCGTATCCGGACAAACCGGCAAAGTTGTTGTTCACCATGAGGATGGTCTTGTCTTCCGCCAAGATGACGTTGGCCGTAGCCGTGTTTTCAAAAATCGCGCGATACCGCTCTTCGCTCCTGCTGATCGCTTCCTCCGCCTGCTTGCGCTCGGTGATATCGATCGCCTGCCCGATACTGTTGACTTTTCCCGTCTTGTCCAGGGCGATGGAAACCATCATTTCAACCAGGCGGATTTCACCATCAGGACGAACAATCTCGATCTCGTACCGGTCCGGCACTTCTTCTCCGCGCTGCCGGCGAACGTAGCGATCCGTTACAAAATCAAGCGATTTTTTGGACAAAATGTCACGGAAGCTCTTGCCGATCACTTCTTTTCTCGAACAGCCCATTATTTGGCAAAGCTGATCATTTCCGTAAATGAACTGGAAGGAATCGTTGATCCAGAAAATGCCGATCATGGCGCGCTCCGCCAGAAAACGGTATTTCTCTTCCGATTTCAGGAGTTCCTGCTCCGCTTTTTTGCGCTCGGTAATATCGCGCAGAATCCCCCGGAACCCCACCGGCGCGCCTGCCGCATCGCGCGTCAGCGAGATGGAGCCTTCAATGGGCAGTTGCTCCCGGGTTTTCGTCCGCAAGGTCCATTCCATGCCCTTAATGGTCTCGCCGGTGAGGAAAACCCTGTGAAATGCCTCGTAAAGCTTTTGATAATCATTTTCGTCCACATACTGCCGGAAGTTCATTCCCGCCATATCTTCCCGGCTGTAGCCGAGATTTCTGAGCGCGGAGGCGTTGCAAAATGCGTAATCTCCTTTCAGGTCCACTTCATAATAGGCTTCTTCCATATTATCGATGATAACCCGGTAACGCTCCTCGCTTTGCCGGAGGCGCTCTTCGCTTGCCCGGAGCTCATTTTCCGCCCGATTCCGCTGGGTGACATCACGGGCCATGCCCTTAAAGCCTGTCGGCTGACCTTTTTCATCGCGGATCAGACTGACCCAGGTCTCTAAATTCCTTTTTGTCCCGTCTTTTCTGATAAAATCATACCCCAGAAGCGCAACCGGCTCTCCCGTCTGATATACCTGCGAAAAAAATTTTTTTACATATTCATGGCAATCGGGGCAAATCACCTGCTTGTAGTTCATGCTCATCAGTTCTTCCCGCGAGTAGCCTGTTTCTTCCACCATAGCCTCGTTGAAAAAAAGATAGTCCCCCCTCAGGTTCACTTCGTAGTAAGAATCACGGATGTTCTCCAGAATGCCCCGGTATTTAGCTTCGCTTTCCTTCAGCGCTTCCTCCGCGCGTTTGCGGTCGATAATATCATGGGCGGCAACAATGACCCTTACAGGCAAACCATCTTCAAGAGTATAATGAACGCGGGCATTAATCCATAGGATGTCGCCATTTTTCTTCCGGATGGAATATTCCTGCGCGTTGGCAATCGTCTGACCATCCATCATCCTTTTCATCCGGTCCTGATAAATCTTAAGGCTCTCTGCCGTGAACAAACTCCACGGATTCATTTCCATAAGCTCTTCCCGGGAATAGCCGGTAATGGCAGGGATCAGATCGTTGAAACTGAGAAAACGCTGGTTTTGATAATCGGCTTCATAAATAAACGTGGGAGCGTTCATGAAGAGCAGGCGGTATTTCTTTTCGCTTTCCCGGAGGGCCTCTTCGCTCTGCCGGCACAGCGTCAATTCTTCTTCGAGCAGGCGGATTTTTTGTTCAAGATCTTCACGGGCGGATTTTCTGGTCATAGAGAAACTTTCCTGATGTGTGTTTTCTTTCTAGCACAAAGAAAAGGCTAATAAAAGGACTTTATAGGCAATATTTGCGCGCTTCCCTATGCGCTCCGGCCGCTGTGAAATAATTGTAACATGAGCCCCAGGTCGCCGCTGACCTGGTATTTTTGTTCCAGGAGCATCTTCGCTCCGTCGGCTTTGCGCGTGATAATGTCCATCCACACTTCAAAGGGCGTTTCAATCGTGAGGTCCGGTTTTTCACAAATGCCCCTTTTCGCTTCCACTTTTCCCTTATCCACAGAGAAATAGCAGGAATCTTCAATATCTCCGGAAAATTTGATCTGCAATTGCACTTTCCTGCCGGAAGTGGCTCCGGCATCGATCCCGTATGGAAAAATGAATAGAAAATCCTCCAGCGATGCGGGGCGCGGAACCATTTTCCGCTCGTCAAATTCTTTGGGTGTTACTCCTGCGGCGAGGCAGGTTTTCCAGAAGATATTCCCCATTTTTCTGAAAGCCTCTTCACTGCCGAAGGGCTGGGTGATGCGGGCCAGCGTCTCCGGTGAAATTTTCATGGTCTGAATCAATTCTCCTCCCGCCTGTCTGGTCGCGTCCAGAACATCCCTGGCTTTATCCTTCAGCAGTGGCACGGATAAAAGAGAGGCGCCGGGGCGGCAGATGGAGGCCAGGACATTTGCGTCCCGATGGCGGGTGCGCGCAAAAAATTCCAGCATGGCGTCAAATTCCGACGCATCCGGAAATCCGCATACGGCCAGCAGCACGCTCGGGGGAATTTTGTGGCGCAGCGGATGGTATGTTTTTCCGTCAGCGTCCCGCTCGAAAAAGGGCAGGATCGCCGGCAGCGTGCGCTCCATGAATGCGCTCATGGCGGCGTTGATCGTGTGGTAGTAGAGAGGAGTCGCGTAAATGACCATGTCGCAGGCCAGCCACTTGGGAAAGAGCTCACCCGTCATGTCATCCTGATGAACGCACTGGCCCGGGGTCTTTGTCCAGCAGGAAAAGCAGCCAAGGCAATGCTTGATTTTCTTTTTGTTCAGCTTCACAACTTCCACATCGGCGCCCGCTTGGCGCATGCCTTCGGAAAGCGAGTTTAACATCAACGAGGTGTAGCTCTCTTTTTCGCTCCGGGGACCGGAATTCAACGCCAGTACTTTCATATGCCCTCCTTAACCATCAATAATATTCTTTCGCCCTGATCTGCCTGACGCCGGTGATGCTGGCCATATGGTTTGTCCAAAAGTCGTCACAGGGTGATGGAATAATACTTGTCCGTTTCCCGTTCATGTTTCCCCAGGTAGAGAGAGCCGCTCCAGCCGTCAATGCAGATATAATCACCCGACTTGATGGCGCGCCCTTCCAGCGTGGCATAACCGTCCGCTTCATAGACTTTCAGTTTGCCAAGACCCACTACGCCGACCTTGCCCAGTTGAGGAATGGTCACGGCGGCATGGGAGGTTGCGCCACCCTTGGCCGTCAGCAGCCCTTCCACTTGCAAAAGAATGCCCACGTCATCCGGAACAGTATCGGGACGCACCAGGATCAAAGGTGTTTTCGGCTCGTTCTCACGGAAATGCCTGATGTCTTCCTCGGAATAAACAGCCCGTCCGCAAAGCGCGCCGCCGCTCACGCCGATACCTTCTCCCAGCAGGGACGCTTGCAATGCAGGCGTATCCTTAAACCTCCGGATACTTTTTGTTTTGGTCTGCTCCATATCTCGCGTTTGCAGAATAAACAGATGCTCTTTCTCGGGACCTTCAAAGGTAAATTCAATTTCCTGATGATTGAAACCTTTTTCATAAATCATGATTTCCGCCGTTTTCACCAGCTCCGCATAGATGGCCGGACAGTTGGCTTCCATGGAAATTTCCGTATTGCGATGCTCGGAGATCCGCTGCTTTTCCGAGATGGGATAAGTTTCCACCAGTCCTGAAACAATATCATCGCCCTGAACGCCGAAGATAAAATCTCCATACAGGGTAACGCCGGAGGAAACACTTTTCGGGTCGCGCGTGAAAATAACGCCCGACCCCGAACGTTCATGGAAATTGCCGAAAACCATCGCCTGCACAATCACAGCCGTTCCCCATTCATCGGACAAATGCATCTGACGGCGGTAAATCCTGGCCTGTTCGGAATACCAGGAATCAAAAACCTGCAAAATGGCATGACGAAGCTGCCGCATCGGATCTTCCGCCAGCGGCAAACCGCTGTCGAGAATGCCCTTTTTATAAGCCAGGGCGATGGACTTCATCATACCGGGTGGAAACTGAATTTTTCTCTCCACGCCATGCTTCTGCTTGAAATCATCAATGATGGCGTCAAAAAAATCGCGGCTGAGCCCCTGGAACATCCCCCAGGTCTGTAAGAAACGGCGATAGGAATCCCAGGCCGCCCACCGGAATTCCTGTCTTGCGCTGAGATGTTCGGCAATCGAAGCGTTGATCCCCACGTTTAAAAAAGAACGCATCATGCCGGGCAGAGAAACCGTGGCCCCGCTACGCACCGACAAAAGCAGCGGATTGTTGCGGTCGCCGAATTTGCGGCCGGTTTTTCTTTCCAGTACGGTGATTTCTTTATTGACCCGTTCGGCCAGATCCCTGAAAATATACTTGTAACCATAGACCGCATCATACCCCCGGAATACTTCCGTGGTAATGATAAATCCCGGCGGCACCCGAAAACCGAAAGAAACCATCTTCTTGAGAAAATAGCCCTTGTTTCCCAGAAGGATCTGGTTGTCCGTTTTGGTGTTTTTGCCATAAAGAGAGGAAACGGCCAGATCAGGATTATAGGCCATCAGTAAATTCAGAATCCTCTTATTATCCTTGAACTGCTCCAGTTCGGCGTTCAGTGTTTTTACAACGGCCTGCACAAAATTATCCAGCGCCTGCAAACCGAAAGCGGACGAAATCAGACCGCGGATGAAATTTTCCGATTGTTCATAAACCAGTTCATCCTGACGGGACGTGTCGCTTTTCATATCTTCCATCTCTTCCTGTCCTTTGATGAGGCGGATGACCACCGGCAAATTGACGCTGTGCACATCAATATAAAAATCGCGGATGATATCCTGAATGCCCTTGGAGATAAAACGGAAAATATCCAGATACTGCTCCACGGAAAACCGTTGGATGGAAAGCGCGCTGGTCACGTACTTGACCTTGCCCACAAGCCCTGCGGACGCGACTCCTTCCAATTCCAGAGCGGCGATGAATTGCCACAGACAGGCATGAATCCTGACCATCGTGCGTTTGGTGATAAATTTCAAATTCAGGGTTTTGATCATCTCTTCAAACAACATGCCGCCCAGGGCTTCCAGACGCAGCGTCAGGCCGAAAGCGTCGAATTTTTCTTCATGATAGGTTCCATACATCGACGGAATGCCCGCGGCGATGTGCCGTTTATAGTAAATATTTTCAAAGGACCGGGTTTTTTTCCCGGACAGAATCCTGGCTTTCAGCACGGCCAGAAATTTCAGGATGATGGTCAGGCTGTGGTAATAATTTTTCGCCTTGAGGGCCCGTTTCAGCAGTAAAATATCCTGTCCGTCAAAAGCATTGGCAGATTCCAGATCTTTGAGCAAATCAAAATACTGAGGATAATATTTTTTATGGAGCAACTGGTAGATGCGGATCATCAAAGACACCCGCTCCAGATCCACGCCGGAAATATTGCTGATTTGCCGAACCTCGCCGTCGATTTTCGCCTTTTCCCATTCCAGAAATTTCCGGGGGTTCTGATTGACCTTCTCGAACAAACAGACGAACGCCTGATGCATCCCTTCAAAATATTTACAGTTTAAGTTCACCTGGGCATACACTTCATCCGGAAGGTGTTTACGGAGATGCTCTTTGTCGCCGGAACGCCAGTAGCGGAAAATGTCTTCCGCAAACTCGACCAGCAGGCTGTTGCTTTCCACATGCGACTGTTTGCGGAAAAAATTGATTAACTGGTCATTGCGGAAAGACAGTTCATCCACGCGGGTAGTGATGTCCCGAAGCTCCCCTTCCGCGCCGATTTCGCTGAAATAAACAGGAAAGATGCGCAGCAACTGCTTCACCAGATGGCAGGCCGGAGCAATCTCCGCGTTGAGCAGCAGGGAAATGTCCCGCTGAATCAGATCTGTGTCGCGGATAAAAATGCCGCCGATTTTCAAATTGATAATCAGCGCGGAGATGAGTTTTTTCGTCCAGCGCGGCTTCATGGCGATAATTTCCAGCCAGGCGCGGATAGACCGGATGTGCTCGGGATTGACCTGCACCTGCCAGTCCGCCGTTGATCCGGAAATTTCCGGGTATTCAAAGCCGTAGGCGATCAATTCGTCCAGAAAGATTTCCACCAGCGGATGGCTGTTTTGCGCAAAAACCTCCCGGGCCATCGTCACGATGCAGTCGATGCCGGCGCCCCGGAATTCATTTTGTGAGGCGTTCTTTTTCAGAAAAGTAAATATTCTGCGCACAAACTCATCCAGGTTTTCCTTCTTTTCCTCCTGAAAGACAAGTTTGAGCGAATAATTGATTTCCCGCATGGCGCTGACGTGAATGTCCCTGAGTCCCGGCACGGACATGACCCCGAACAGAAAATCGAGTTTAATCAGGTGACGGCCCTGGTAGGCTTGCGACTTTTCGAGCGCGTCCGCCACATGCAGATACTGGTCTATAATCTGAAAATAATCCGGCAGTTGCAGAAAGTCACCGGCTCTCGCCTCCGTTTTCCCGCCGTCACGGGGACGAAGCGCGTCCAGATCCATGAGCAGTTTGCGAAAATGGTGATGGCTCAGCGGCGCGATCAGATCCAGATAGGCGCTCTCGTTTACCGGCTCGCCGGTGTTGCGTTCGGCAATCAGCCATAATGCGGGATCGGGCTGGGTCAGCCAGAAAAGATAGGTCGTCCGGAACATACTGTAGAGCAAGGCATCGAAAGCCTGGGCGGAGACATTCAGTTTCTTTTCCTCAACGGCCCGGACAATTCTCTTCAAATAGGATGAACATTTTTTATAAAGCGCCGCTTCCCCGCCGGAAACATTCGTAAAATCGGCGATGAGTCCCGGAAACAGGGATGAGTTTCTTTCCAGAAAATCATGGCTCTGCAGAATAATCGTATCGGCATAATCAAAAAGGCAGTGAATGGCGCTGTCTTTGATATCTTCAGACGCGTGGGATTTTAAAATATCAAAATAAATCGCCAGCAGGATGGACAAGGCAGTCAAGCCTTCCGGATGCTTATTATAAACATAAAAATCGCCGATGGAGATACTTTTTAGTTCCTTGAGCACATATTCCCAGTTGACATAGGGATGATTCAGTTCCGTCAGCAATTCCAGGGTTTTTTTTTGCAGGCCGTAATGGTCCTGGAAAATCCTTAAAATGGGCGCGTATTGCGGAGGAATCTCGACATCTACCGCCGTGCGCTCCAGATTGACTTTCAGCGCCGAGGAAACCCATTGATCACTTTTTTGCACTGGTCCTGATTTTATGGTCATATAAAACAATCCTTGTACCAAATAGATTAAACAGAATTCCTTCCGGATTTCAAGAGCGTAATACCGGCTGAGCCGGCTCAGCCCCATGGAGCAAATTCGTATCTTTCTTTCCGGAATCCATTTTACATGATACATGCATTTTGATATAAAGCTAACTCCTTATATCGTTTTACGGCCAGAAGCATATTTATGGCGCCGCCGGAAGATAGAAAAATTCAGTTGCCGGGCAAGCCATCCTGACCGGACAGCCGCCGGATTGGAGAGTATAAATTGCCGTTTTGTCCCGAAAATATTGCCGCCTGTCCTGATTGCGATCTGTTGCAGATCATTCCCTCCCTTCCCGAGGGTGCGACAGCTCTTTGTCCCCGCTGCGGCCATGCCATCGCCGCCGGGAAAACCGATTCCTTGAACCGGACGCTTGCCTTCTCCGCCGCCGCGGCGATTGCGCTGCTCATCGCCAACGTCACACCCCTTTTGGGCCTGTCGGCTGTCGGACGCCGCGCGGATACAACGGTATTGGGCGGCGTGCTGATGATGTGGCGTCAGGGGCAGGAAATCACGGCCCTGCTTGTGGCCTTCTGCACAATGATTGCTCCTTCTGTTTATATCGCCGTCATGCTGACGGTTTTAATTGCCGTTCAAAAATCAACCCCTCCGGCCTGGACCGGCCCCCTGCTTCGTCTTTCCGAATTCAACAAGCCATGGGCGATGGTGGAAGTCATGATGCTCGGCATTCTGGTCGCCCTGGTGAAAATCGCCGATCTGGCAACCGTGATTCCGGGCGCCGGGATGTTCGCCGTCTTCGCGCTCATCGTTCTGATTGCGGCGATGACCGTCAGCTTCGACCCGCGCGAGGTATGGGCGAAAGTCCCCTGGGTAGACGCGGAAGCGCGGCGGATCGCTTGCCCGCCGGTTCAGGAAAAGGAAAGCACGATAAATGCAGATCTCTCCGGCGCCCCGGCAGGCGCCCGGCTGGGACTGGTTTCGTGCGGCATTTGCGGACTGCTTGTAGCGCCTCCGGATCTTCATCATCCGGAACCCTGTCCGCGCTGCGGACATCCGCTGGAGCTGCGCCGGACCGACATGTTTCAGCGCGCCTGGGCGCTGCTGATCGCGGCGGCCATCTGCTATATACCGGCAAACCTTCTGCCAGTCATGAATACCACAACGCCCGGATACACGGAAAAAGACACCATCATGAGCGGCGTCATCCTGCTGTACCAAACCGGCTCCTGGCCGCTGGCTTTGATTGTGCTGATCGCCAGCGTGATGATTCCTCTTGCCAAAATCATCGCTCTGGCCTATTTGTTGCTGGCCATCCGGTTTCGCAAAACTGATGGCCAGCGGGAGAGAATCCGGCTTTACCGGCTGGTCGAACTCGTCGGGCGCTGGTCCATGCTGGACGTTTTTGTTGTGACTTTTGTCGTTGCCTTAGTACAGCTTCAGCCGCTCATGTCGGTGGAACCGGGCGCAGGCGTGCTGTTTTTCGCCGCGGTTGTTGTTTTGACCATGCTGGCCGCGGAAAATTTTGATCCCCGTTTCATTTGGGATTCCGGCGCCGGCCAGGAGGAGCTAAAATGAATAATCATGAAGAAATTCAAGACATTCCCCAATCAGCCACAAAAACAAAAAAGAAAATAAGGATTTCCGCGGTATGGATCATTCCTCTGCTGGCCGCGCTGGTCGCCCTGGGCATTGCCGTTCAGAAAATCGTCAATGAAGGGCCAACCATCACCATTGTCTTTAAAAAGGCAGAAGGGATCGAAGCGGGCAAGACTTTTGTCAAATACAAGGATGTCAATATCGGCCAGGTCGAGACGGTAAAGCTCTCGCCAGACTTCACCAAAGTCGTCGTCACCGCCAAAATTGAAAAAAGCGCCGCGGGACTGATTGTGGAGGATTCCCAATTCTGGATTGAATCGCCGCGCGTCACCCTGAGCGGAATTTCTGGTTTCGGCACGCTGCTTGCCGGAAATCACATCGGCCTGGAAACAGGGAAATCCACCAAGGCGCGCAAAGTCTTCACCGGTCTGGAATTGCCCCCTTCCATCACCGTCGATCAGCCGGGCCGGCAGTTTATTCTTCATGCGGAAACGCTCGGATCCATCGGCATCGGTTCTCCCCTGTATTACCGTCAGTTGAACGTGGGCCGGGTCATCGGTTATGATCTGACGGCCAACGGCCGGGCGATCGACATCAGAATCTTTGTCAACGCCCCCTACGACAAGCATGTGACCACGCAAACGCGCTTCTGGCACGCCAGCGGGATTGATGTGGAAATGGGCGCCAAAGGGCTGTCCGTGCAAACCCAGTCCGTGCTTTCGCTCCTGATCGGCGGCATCGCCTTTGAAGAGCCTGACTTCTCCCCGCCGGGAGAAGCAAAAACCGCGGAAGAAGGCGCAGCTTTCAATCTCTTCAGCGATCGCGCGGCCGCCACTAAAAAACGGGAAGATTTGATCGCCAACGCGATTCTTTACTTCAACGAATCGCTGCGCGGACTTTCCGTCGGCGCGCCCGTCACCTACGCCGGCTTGCCCATGGGCGAAGTGACCGGCGTAGGCCTTGAATACAACCCGAAAACAGAAAGCATCCAGCCGCGCGTGGATGTCGCCCTTTATCCAAACGTGTTAATCGCGCATGTCCGGAATTCGGGCAAGGCCCACGAAAAGGCAAAAAATCAAAACTGGCGCGGCGCGCTCATGCAGCGCATGATTGACCGGGGCCTGCGCGCGCAACTGCGCAGCGGCAGCCTGGTCACCGGACAGCTCTACGTCGCCCTTGACTATTTCCCCAATGCCGCCAAAACAGGCAAAATCGACTTCAACAAGTCACCATATGAATTTCCCGTGATGCCCAGCAGCCTTCAGGACATGGAGCACAAGGTAACGGGCATCATCGCCAAAATTGATAAAATCCCCTTTGAAGCAATCGGCGGCGATGTCCGGAAAGCCGTTGACTCTTTGAATAAGTTGTTGCAGGATGCCGACGGATTGTTAAACCGCCTGGACGGAGAAATGCTGCCGGAAATCAGAACAACCGTGCAGGAACTGCGCAAAGCCGTCTCGACGGCGGAACGGACACTGGCCGGAGCGGAGAAAACGCTGGTCGGCAAAGACTCGCCGACGCAGCAGGAATTACGTTCCGCCCTGCAGGAAGTCTCCCGCGCGGCCCGGTCAATCAATGAATTAATTGAATATCTTGAACGCAATCCCAACGCCCTGATCCGCGGCAAGGCCCAGGAGGCGCCCCAATGAAAAAAATTATCACCATCCTCATCTTTTGCGCGGCGGCCGCGCTTGCGGCGGGCTGCGCTTCCACCAGACCCACGCAATTCTACACGCTGAGCCCAGCGGCCGCCCCGCCTGCCGCCCCCCCTGCCGGGTGGGCCGTCTCGGTGGGCCCCGTATCCGTGCCGGCCGCCGTTGACCGGCCGCAGATTGTTTTACAAACCGGGCCGAATCAGGTTTTTATCGCCGAATTTGACCGATGGGCGGTGCCGCTCAGGCAGGATATCGCGCGCATCGTCGCGGAAAATCTTTCCGGAATGCTCGGCGCATCACAATCAGCTGTGTTTCCGCAACTGACGGCGGACGAGGCGTCGCATCGGGTGATCATCGACATTCTGCGCTTTGAATCACAACTTAACGGGTCCGCGATTCTTGACGCCCGCTGGACGGTGACCGCCCCCGCCACGGGAAAGACCCGAAACGGCCGCGTGAAAATTACCGAGCCAGTGCAAGGCAGCGGTTACGCCGAAATTGCCGCGGCGCACAGCCGCGCCCTGGAAAAATTGAGCGTCATGATTTCCGGAACGATCCGCAACATGGAAAGCGGAAAGCCTTAATCTCCGCCCCCGCCGGATAAAACGCTCCTAACGCCCCCAAAGAACCTCGTCCGTATCCGTGATCATCTTTTCGGGCAGTTGAAAAAGCCGCCGGAAGATATCCAGCGTTTCCTTGCCGATTGATCTCACCGGCATGGGCTTCACATCCGGATCATGCAATTTTCCGTCAATTTTAACGTAAACCGTCAGAAACCTGCCCTGTTCGTCCGTGATCAGCCATCCCACGACAGGAATTTTCGCGGCAACGCGATCCAGGCTTTGCAAAGGATGAATGCCTCCGATGCATTCAATTTCCTTGCTCAGGTAGTTGATCCGCCCCGCTCCCGAAAGCTCGATGGCATCGCTGGCGATGAAGAAATTTTTTGAAGAAAGAACACCTTCCTTGAAGGACATATCGGCGGTAATCGCATGAAAGGGCATTCCGCCTGCCGCCATATCGGGCAGATGCATTTTGGCCAGCTGCAGAACGTTCAGCAGGGAAAATATTTTGGAAAGGACGGAAAACTTTTTCAGCACGCCCTGCTCGGCCCGGACCCGCAGCGTTCCCGCCGCGGTTGTTTTAAGTTCGCCGGCATGACGTCCCGCAGCCGATACGTCTCCGTCAAGCGACAGACGGCCGGTGAGCATCCTGTCTTCGAGATGCAGAATATTATGAAGTTTCTCCAGCGATACCCGATCGAGGGAGAATTTCGAGCTGTATGCATTCCGGCCGCCGTCATGAAAAACCGCCTGGCCCCGCGCCCTGATTTTTCCGTCAAAAAAGCCCGCTTCCAGGGATTCAATGTTCACGGTACGGGAAGCAAAATTCAGCAAGATATGAAGATTTTTGAAGTCAACATTTTTGACGGCGCACGTCTCGACACGCACCGCCGCCTTCAGCTTTATTTTCGACGCTGCCTCATTTTCCTTTTCCGGGCGTCTCAGCGCCGCCAGGCGTGATGCGTCCTCCGCGTGGAGATACGGAGAAACCAATTCAGCCGTGATCATGGGCGCGTCAAAATCCCTGATATCCCCCGATAGTTTAAAAACAGACTTCCCCAGCCCGAACGATAGCTCGTCCACATGAATATGCCGGCTTCCTATCACCATGCTTCCTTTAAGGCCGGAGAAGTTGACGTCCCCCTCCGTGCTTTGCAGTCCCAGGTCGGCGGCCCGGAATAAATCGCTTTGAAACCGGCAGTTCAGGGCAGGCTTGCGTAATTCATCCATCCGGAACGAGGCCAGGATAACGCTTTGGCCAACCCGGACATTCAACAGGGTGGTTTCCATTTTATTTTTTTTGAAGATGGCCTTTCCCGTCAAATTCGTGACAGGCCCCACGCCGGCCGGAGGCTTAAAAGAGACATTATTGAAAGAAACATCTCCCTCCCACTGTATCGATCCCGGAGAGCGGAGATCTCCCCTGCCGGAGACATCAATCAGGCAGGTTCCCGCCGGATGCAATTTCTTTAAAACCGGCAAAACCACGACTGCCTCGCGGATATTAAACGCATCCGACTGAATGCGCGCGGACAGAGGGATTTCCCCGGAAACGCGGCGCGCCGCCGAACCGCTCACCCTCACCGGCGGCAGCTCATAATCAAAGGAAGAAATGTTCACGCCATCCCGGTCCAGAATTATTTCAGCAGTCAAATAATTTTTCCTGGCCCCCGGTTTCTCCACCGCGTCCGGAAAAGCATAAGCGGCGTCCGTCAAATCCCATCCGGCTTTGAGCACGTAATGCTCCGCCCGGCCCTTCCCGGATAAAACAAGCGTGGAAGCTCCGTCAAAACGGAAGGCGCGGAATTTTTCCTTTCCGAGAAGCCACAGCACTTCATCGCGGACGGGATGGACGGTCATATCCGCCGCGTATTCCACCGGGCCGGGCAACGCAAAATCGGAAATGCTTCCCTCCATCGTAAAGGGCGAAGAGCCAAAACGCCCCGCCATCTTCCTGAGGAAAAAACGCCTGTTTTTCAGCTCCATCGTCCCGCTGATCCCGCGAAAAGCAGGCGCGGCGGGACCTGCCGTAAAAACACCATCGCTGACTTCCGCGCGGAGGGAAAGGACGCCGGCATTTTCCTTTTGAGCGATGCGGACAATCCGGCTTTTCCGTCCCCTGAGTTTTCCCTCAACAAGCCGGAAATTCCCTTCTTTTACATGTTCCTTTATAAAACCAGCCACTTGCTTCGGCATAACCTCCCACGGGAGATAAGGCTGCATTTCTTTCAGGGACAAGGTTGCAGAGGAAGAAACGGCCGCTTCCACGAAGGGATCATTCTGATCCATTTCACTAATATCCAGCCGCCCCCCGGCTTCAAAACGATCAATTGCCAGCCGCGCCACATCCAGATGAAGACGCCCCCCGCCGCGCGTCAAGGCGTAGTCCAGGAAAACCTGCCGGAACGCAAGGGGTTTCCGGAACGCCTGGGGGCAACAAAACACTGCGTCTTGCACCCTCACGTTTCCCCTTGATGTGAAACCGGCAACGGTTCCGGATAATTTCGCCTCCGCGTCCATGGTTCCCGCCAGGGATGCGACAGGCGCTATTTTCTTCAGATAGGGATGGTAATGTTGAAGATTCGCTCCCTTTATACGGAAAGATGCTTGCACAAAGCTTTCCGACAAGGGTTTGGCGTCAGGGGCGGGAGCAAATGTTCCATTCAGTTCCAGAGCGGCCTTGTTTTTACTCTCCACGACGGAGGCGCTCACGCGGAAAGCAAATTTGTTTCCACCCTCCGGACTGACGACGCCGGCCGCGTTCTCCCATGAGGTAACAAGACCTTCGGCGCGCGACGCCTGGTCTGAAAAAGTCACGCACCCTTTTTCCACGGCGATTTCACGAAATTCCAGGGCTGTTTTTTCTTTTTTTCTCTTCAGGAGATCGGCAAAATTCAGCGCGCCCGAACGATCCCGTTTTAATGACAGGCGGGGCCGGTCCAGGATGATCTGATTGAAGACGAATTTATTTCTCAGCAGGGGCAGCAGGCTCAGGCGGAAAAAAGCCGCCTTGATGCTCAGAAAAGATGAGCCATCCTGGTCCGTAATCTCGACGTTGGTGAAATGCACGGTCAGTCCCGCGCTGAAGGTCAGCGACGCTTTGCCTGATTCATAATTGACCTGACGATTCAGTTCTTTTCCCACGATTTTCGTAATGGATGCCTTGTATGTATCCGGCCGGGACAGCTGCCACGAAACAAAAAACCAGGCGGACGCAAAAAGAGCGGCGATTGCGGCGGCGGAAACCAGGATCAGGAAAGCTATTCTTTTCTTATTCTTCAATTATGAAGGCCTTTGGACGTTAATTTACTCCCTGATTTTTTACAATAATCCTTCTCCTCTGTCAATTTTTCCGAATGAAGTCCGGCCGCGGCCCGGCATTCCGCAATGGCGCCTTTGCGCCCGCATCCGGTTGGGGCATGATTTCCATCCGCGGACCGCTGGAGGCCCGTTAAAAAAAGGTTGCCAAGACGCTGCAAGAAAAGATATAAGCTGAAGCAAAATACCCGTATGAAAATAAGGAGGCGCCTCATGGAAAAAGCATCCCACGGCCAGTTTGATTTGCAGGAAATGCCTGCTCTCGCCAGACAGACGAAAGACTACTGGATTGACGCCTTTCAGCGGACGATTCTGTTCTGGGATGTGCTGCGCGAGCGGAGCAACCGTTATTTCGAGCACAAGGCCAAAGTCGTGCCCAACGTGCTCCATTTCGAAGCCGAGCTGGTGGAGAGCGGCCTGGACCATGAACGTCCGGCCAATTACGGTCTGGTGCGGATTAAGCCGCCTGCGGGCGTCAAGGTGAATGAAAAGAAGCGTCCTTTTGTGGTTGTCGATCCGCGCGCCGGACACGGGCCGGGAATCGGCGGATTCAAACCGGACAGCGAAATCGGCATGGCCCTGCGCGCCGGTCATCCCTGCTACTTCATCGGTTTCACCCCCAACCCGGCGCCGGAGCAGACCATCGAAGACATTATGCGCGCCGAAGCGGTTTTCCTGGAAAAGGTCATTGAACTGCACCCCGGCGCCGAAGGCAACCCCTGTGTCATCGGCAACTGTCAGGCCGGCTGGGCAATCATGATGCTGGCGGCGGCCCGTCCGGAACTGTTCGGCCCCATCATTGCCGCCGGGTCGCCCATGTCCTACTGGGCCGGCGTGGAAGGAAAGAATCCCATGCGTTACAGCGGCGGCCTGCTGGGAGGAAGCTGGCTTGCCGCTCTGACCAGCGACTTGGGAAACGGCAAGTTTGACGGCGCCTGGCTGGTGGCCAACTTCGAAAATCTCAATCCCGCCAACACCTTGTGGACCAAAAACTACAACGTTTGGGCCAGGGTGGATACGGAAGCCGAACGTTTTCTGGATTTCGAAACCTATTGGGGCGGACACGTCAATCTTAACGCCGCCGAAATCCAGTGGATTGTCGATCAGCTCTTTGTCGGCAACCGCCTGGCGACAGCCGAAATCATCACCAGCGACGGCATCCGCCTCGATTTGCGCAACATCCATTCTCCCATCCTCTGCTTCTGCTCCGAAGGCGACAACATCACGCCTCCGCAGCAGGCTCTGGGCTGGATCGTCGATGTCTATAATCATGACAACGATATTATCGCCTGCGGCCAGACCATTGTTTATGCGATTCATGAATCCATCGGCCATCTGGGCATCTTTGTGTCCGGCGGCGTGGCGAAAAAAGAGCATGAAGAATTCACGTCCAACATCGACCTCATCGATGTCCTGCCTTTCGGCATCTATGAAATGATCCTGACTCCCAAAACCGCTGACTGCGCCTCGGCCGATCTGGTGGAAGGAAACTGGATCGCCCGCTTCGAGCGCCGGACGCTGGACGATGTGCGGGCCATCGTGCAACCCAAAGACGAAAACGAACTTCGTTTTGCCACCGTCAGGCGGGTATCCGAGATCAATCTCAGCCTTTACCGCCTGTTCATGCAGCCTTTTGTCCAGGCGCTGGCCAATGAGCAGACCGCCTCCTGGCTGCAAAAGCTGAATCCGTCTTCCCTGCCCTTTGAACTGTTTTCGGACCGCAACCCGTTCATGCCGCCCCTGGCGAAAATGGCGGAAAAAGCGCGCGATAATCGCCACCCGTCTTCACCCGGCAATCCCCTGCTCCAAGCCCAGTCCATGATATCGGACAACATCATCGCCGCGCTTGACGGCTGGCGCGATCTGCGGGACCTGGGCGTGGAATTCCTCTTTAAAGCGATTTACGGTTCGCCATTTTTGCAGGCCGCCGCCGGCCTGTGGGGATCGGAACAAAGCCCGCGGCGAAAACCAGGCGTGGAGCCGGAACGAATCGAGTTTATCAAGGCGCGCATCGCCGAACTCAAATCACACATCGGGGACGGCGGTCTGGTGGAAGCCTTCATTCGCAGCCTGGTTTATATCGGTTTGTTCGGCCGGGGCATTGACGAGCGCGACTTTAGAGTTCTGCGCCGCATTCGGGACAGACACGCCACCAAGACGCTTCAGGAATTTAAAGAAACACTACGCCAGCAATTCTGCATGCTGCTTCTGGATCAGGACGCAGCCCTGGCGGCTATTCCCGCCATGCTGCCCGGCGACATCGGCACGCGGGCAAAAGCATTCGGCTATATTAAGGAAATCGCCGAGGCGGACGGGATTGTCACCGACGAGGAAGCAGAGCGTCTGGCGCAAATCGAAAAGCTCTTCGGTCTGGAACAGACCCCTAAAAAGACGGCAAAGGAAACACCGGCGGGAAAAAAAAGATGAGCTGAGCAAACCGACACGATGCCGCTAAGCTGGAATGAAATCAAAACACGCGCCCTGGCCTTTTCCAGGGAAT
>CAZBGE010000036.1:0-24909 GCA_964491435.1 uncultured Smithella sp. | reverse complement strand
ACTCGCGTTGTTTATCATCTGATCGGGCGGGCGTCTCCCATTGAATACTGTACAATCGCCCAGTTTGGAAGACTTTTTCGGAAACCCCGGCTTTTTTTAGCCATTGACACGCTGGTCTCATTTTCTATCATTTCTTTCGTCCTCTGGTCCGGCTGGGTAAAAATGTTGGAACCTCATGAGGCCTATTTCTGGTTCGCCGCGACCACATTGAATCTGCTCAGCGTATCAATTGTCAATATCTGGCTTGAACTGCGCCATGGCAGATGAAGCAGTCATCCATGATAAACTATCTTGACAATCGCCTTAAACCTTTTTATCTTGCCAACGTTATTTCGCGCTATTCGGCAGAAGAAAATTCCGAGGAGGAAGATATGATGAAAATAGGTAGAAAGTTTTTTTTTATCCTGTTTGTTTTACTGTTTTGTATGGCCGTATGCGGATGCAACACCATCCGGGGCATGGGAAAAGATATTGAAGGAGCGGGAGAAACGATCCAGAACGCCGCTAAAAAAACCCAGGATGCCATCAAGTAACCGGCGGATATTGGGTGGATATTATAAGAGAGGATGTTGATGAGCAAGTTTATTGATCTTTCAGTGGCGATTGAACATGCGCTGCCCAGCGACCCGCCGGCAATGATCCCCAGGATCATCTATATCGATCATAAGCTGGGAGCGGAAAGCATGAAGTTATTTTATCCGGGGCTGAAGGCGGAAGATCTGCCAGACGGCCTGGGATGGGCGATCGAGGTGATGGAAGTTTCCACCCATGCGGGCACTCATATGGACGCGCCCTGGCATTTTCACCCGACGCAGGACTGCGGAAAACGGGCGCTGACAATCGATGAGTTTCCTCTGGAATGGGGTGTGGGCAACGGCGTGAAACTGGACTTTTCCAATTTCCCGGATGGATACAACATCACGGTGAGTGATATTCAGGCAAAACTGGATGAGATCGGCCATAAGCTGGGTGCGGGGGATGTCTTCCTGGCGCAGAGCGGTGCCGCGCCTTCTTGGGGGACGCCGGACTATCTGGTGAAAGGCTGCGGATTCAGCCGGGAGGCAACGCTCTGGATTCTGGAGCAGGGCGTTCATGTGGTCGGGACGGACGCTTGGAGCTGGGACAGGCCGCTGCCGTTTCAGGCAAAGGAATTTGCCGAAACGAAGAATGCCTCCGTGATCTGGGAAGGCCACTTTGCGGGCATTGAGAAGGGATATTTCCAGATTGAAAAACTTGCCAATTTAGACCTGCTGCCGCCAACGGGTTTTAGATTTTACTGCTTTCCGGTTAAGATCAAGGGTGCAAGCGCCGGATGGATCAGGGCGGTGGCCGAACTTGTATAAGCGTATTTTAATCCGGGATGTTTCTCAGGGAAGCGTTACTGTTTCTGGATAATATTATAGATCAACTAAAAGCGGATAGATGCCGCAAAGGAGGTTGCCATGGAATTAGCTTCAGCAATTAAGGGAAGAAGGAGCATTCGTAAATTTACATCACAGGATGTGCCTAAAAGCGTCATCACGGAGATTCTGGAGCAGGCGCGCTGGTCACCTTCCTGGGGGAATACGCAGCCCTGGTTTTTGCATGTTTTAACCGGCCAGACGCTGGCCAAATTCAAGGAAATGAATCTCCGGCAAACACTGGCCGGAGCGCCCATCGCGTCCGATGTTCCCATGCTGGAGAATTGGCCTGACGCCATGAAGGCGCGCTATGGTCAATTGGGCAAGGTCGTTTTAAGCGTTCAGGATATTAAAAGAGACGACAAGGCGGGACGAGATCGATATTACGCGAACATGGTTTCCGCCTTTGATGCGCCTTGTCTGATTCTGGGTTGTATTTCCCGCGATAATCTTGTTGAATACCAGATGCTGGATATCGGCCTGATCGCCCAGACCATTTGTCTTGCTGCTTATGACAAGGGGCTGGGTACCTGTCTGCTTGCCGCTGCCGCTCGCTTTCCTGCCGAGATTCGAAAGATAGCGGCCATTTCCGACGATCAGAAAATTGTTGTCGGCATTGCCTTGGGGTATCCGGATATGTCATTTCCTCTCAATAATTTCAAACGGGAAAGGGCGGGGCTGGACGAGTTCGTTTTCTGGGCGGATTGAGGACTGACGCTCCGGAAAAACTGGAATGCAGGAATGGAAAAACATGATGGTCAAACCGCATGACGCCTCGACCGTATTGCTTTTGAGATCCTGCCTCGACCGGGAAGATATCGAGGTTCTTCTGGTGCTGAGGAATCGCAAAAGCAGCTTCGTTCCAGGTTATTACGTATTTCCAGGCGGCGGCATTGATTCCGAAGATTACGGGACAGGCGTGGAGCGCTTCATCCGGGGAATCGACAGGGAACAGGCCGCCTGCGTTCTTAAAGATATGTCTGCTCCTGAAAAAGCACTGGGGGCCTGGGTTGCAGCCGTTCGCGAAATGTTTGAGGAAGTAGGGGTGCTTTTTGCAAGGAAGAAAGACGGTTCGCCCTTTGCCGAGAGATCGGAGGAAGAGCGCCGGCGTTTTGAAGACTACCGGCGCCTGATCAACAGGAAAGAATTGAAATTCATCCGGATGCTGGAGGCGGAAGACCTCTTTCTAACGCTGGAAGGCCTTCACTACTTTTCTCACTGGATCACGCCCGAATTTCTGCCATTGCGTTATGACGTGCGCTTTTTCGCGGCTGCGTTTCCATCCGGCGAGTCCGTCGCACACGACGGCGAGGAACTGACCAGGCACGTCTGGATGAGGCCCGCCGCCGCGCTTGAGGAATACAAGGCGGGCAGGATGGACATGATTCTGCCTCAGATCATGAGTCTGGAAGAACTGTCCCGTTTCCGGGCCGTTGCGGATGTTATCGCGTCGACGCGGCAGCGCAATGTTTGCGCTCATCTGACAAAGATTCAACGCATGAACGGTAGGGATGTGGAAGTGATGCCTGACGGCGCAGTTTTTGAGAGCCGTCCGCCGGTGTATCCCCGGCCGGATGAAAAACAATAAAATGCGTGACACGCTTCCTCTGTTTTATCGGTTGCCGATTTAAATTATTATTCACAAGGAGAAGGAAAATGCAGCTTCCGGAAAATCAAATCCGCTATATGGAGCGTCCTGAAATTTCCGAAACATTTGTCGATTCCCTCGGGGTTGTGACGTTTGACGGCGTTACGCGCCTGGAACTGTGCGCCACGCGGATGGATCTGCCGAAGCCGTCCGAAAAACCGACGGCGAAGCGCTATCCCGTCTGCCGCGTGGTCATGACGCCCGAGGCGACGGTCGCGTTGTTCAACCAGTTGCAAAACATCATGAACGTCCTCCATCAGGCGGGGCTGGTGACCAAACAGGAAGGCCAGCCGCCCGAAGCGATCAACCCGCATTAAATTTCCCCGGCGCGATGGACAAAGGAATCGTTCATGCATGATTTTACGGAAGGCCGTATTGCCAGACAGGTCATTGATTTCACGTTGCCGATCATGCTCGGCAACGTGCTGATGTCCGTTTACGGCATCATCAACATGATCTGGGTGGGCAGGCTTCTGGGCCACGAGGCGGTTGCCGCCGTTTCCGCGTCGCTGCCGATCATCATGCTGATGCCCGCGTTTCTCATCGGTCTGGGCATGGCTACCAACGTTCTGATTGCCCAGGCTTTCGGACGCAAGGATACGGCCATGCTCAAAAAAATTCTGGCGAATTCCTTCTTCTCCTCAACGCTGTTCTGTCTGCTGATCTCCTTTGCCGGCCTGCTGTTTCGCCGCCAGATTCTAGACTGGGTGCAGGCGCCCGCCGAAATCCGGGAGATGGCCCTGTCCTATTTGACGGTCATGATGGCCATGATGGTATTTCAGTTTTTTATCAACTGGACAAACGGCATGCTGCGCGGTCTGGGAGACGCCGCCACCGTGGTTAAAATTCTGATCATGCTGACCCTGTTCAATATTGTCTTCGTGCCGCTGTGCATTCGCGGCATCGGCCCCCTGCCGCCGCTGGGCGTGGCGGGCGCCGCCTGGGGAACGGCGCTGGCCGCCGTGACCACCTGTATCATCGGCTATCTGTATCTGATCAAATTCAATCCCTACGTCAACATGCGCAACTGGGATTACAGCCTGGACTGGCATATCATCCGGGAAGTGTTCGTCATCGGCGTGCCCGCGTCGCTGCAAATGATTGTGGTCTCGCTGGCCGGCGTCGTCATTGTCACGCTGGTCAACCGCTACGGCACGGAGGTGACGGCGGCTTTCGGAATCGGCATGCAGATTGACATGCTGGCCGCCATTCCCTTCATGTCCATCGGCATGGCCTCCACCACGATTGCCGGCCAGAATCTGGGGGCGCGGAAGCTGGAGCGCGTTTACGAAACGCTGCGGGTGTCGGTTTATTTCGGTCTGGCGGCCGGACTGCTCTGCACGGTTGTGCTGTTTGTTTTTTCGCAGCAAATTGGCGGTATCTTTCTCAAGGAATCCGCGGAAAGCCTGCGGGTGCTGCAAATTGTCCGCGGCTACTACCACTGGATGGCGTTTATCTTTCCCTGCTTTGCCGTTATCTTTGCCATTCAGGGAGTGCTGCGCAGCGCCGGCGATACAATGGCCCTGCTGGCTCTCTCGTTTATCGCCATGTTTGTCATCCGCATTCCGCTGGCTTACTGGCTTGCCGGCCCCGCCGGCTTCAGGCAGGACGGCATCTGGATGGCCATGTTCATGAGCAGCGCGCTGGCGGTTGTCCTGAACTGGCTCTACTATAAGAAAGGCCCCTGGAGGGAAAAACGTTTGCTGGGAAGACCCACGCCGGCGGAAGGCTGCAATGATTGATTTTGTTTAACGTAACTTACTTATTCAATCTTCAAATCGGAAATAAATATCATTATGTTATCGTTATGCCAATCAGGCTCCTATGGAGGGTAAGAGATGAAGGTAAAAAACAGTCTATTAGGTATCATGATATTATTACTCGGTATTTCTCTTTCAGCATGCGGAGGGAGTTCCGGCGCGGCGATACAGGGCGCCGATTACACACAAATTGCTCACTGGTTGATGATCACTTCTTCGCCTTTCAAAGATGTGGATGTTTTTTTATGTTTATCCGACTGCTTATAACAAGGCCACCCTCAGCGCCCCGAATTTCTTCACCATCGACAATCCTTCGATGGTGAAGGGGGCAAAATCCGCATTCCAACGGCAGGCCACTGCTTTTGCCCCTTATGCCAACATTTACGCGCCTTATTACCGTCAGGTGGACGCTGTTTGTCAGCTGGCTCTGCCGATCGCCCAGCAGGATGAAAACATTCGCCGTGTGCCCGGCGCTGATGTCCTGGCGGCTTTCGAGTACTACCTGAAGCACTTCAATTAAGGCCGCCCCTTCATCCTCGTCGGTCACTCACAGGGTTCGGCCGTCCTCAAGTATCTACTGTCAGGCTATATGAAGGACCACCCGGATGTGTGCAAGCGGATGATCGCCGCCTATATTGTCGGACAATCGATCACCGCGGAGTATCTGGCGCAGAACCCTCGCCTGAAGTTTGCTGCTGATCCGAGCGATACGGGGGTCATCGTCTCCTGGAATACCGAGGCGTCCGTTATCGACGGCGCAAATCCCGTCACGCAACCGGGAGGCATGGCCATCAATCCGGTCACGTGGACGACGGAAGAAGTTACCGCGGATGTCTCACTTAGCCGCGGCTCCATGGAAGTGGACCTCTCGACAGGGCTTCCAAAACTGGACCAATACGGAGAAATCATCCGCGTGACAAACCTGGCTGATGCCACCGTCAACAAGTCCATGGGCGTGGTTATCTGCAGCACCGTCGATCCGCATGATTACGATTTCGGATTTCCCCTGGGCGTCTATCACTCCTTCGACTATCTGTTCTACTTCTTCAATGTCAGGCAGAACGCCGCCGACCGGATCCAGCAATACTTTGCTTAGAATTGAGCGAATTCATCAGACGGTGTTTTTGCAATCAGTATGTCAGCAACTGAAATCCTTACTGAGGATGAAGACGGCGACATTAACGTCATACACGCATGGCAAAAATGTCACTGTCTTTTATTTCAGTTATGTCATGTACTTGGCGTGATGCTTGCAATCGGCGCAGTTTTTGTCCATGACATTCAGGTCGTTTTTTCATCTGTTGCATTTCCTCATTCGATCACGGCAATTCAGTTATTACGGCGGCTTTTGCCGGAAGAACACAAATGGCATGGCTGTTGCTGTAATAAAAAATACAAGATTTACAATGTTGTTTTGAACGGCGTTACTAAAGCATTGGACGCATAAGATGATCGATCGGCTGCAACCGATCATTACAAGGGGAAAGGAGAAGACATATGCTTGCATCATTAAAATTACTGGATCTGATGGCAAGTAATTCTGAGGCCATGGCAAAGAATTGGGCGAAAGACGTTACCAGGAATGCCAAAACACCTTTCTATCATGATATCAGTGAAGCGTATCTGGTTCCTCAGGCGGCGGATTTTTACCGTAACTTAAGCGGCGTTTATGCGATTAAAGATCCTTTTCCCGCCATCCGTGATTTTATGGCCAAATTTGCCGAGGCGCGTTTCAAGGAAGGGGTTCCCTTGCATGAGGCGCTTTATGCCATCATTCTGATGCGCCGCCATATTTGGCTTTACGCGGAATTTCAGGCCATTTTTATTACGATCACGGAGCAGCAGCAGGCGCTGGACAGTCAGACGCGGACCATCCTTGTTTTTGATTATATTATGTACGTCGTAACGGAAAAATACGCTTCATTAATGAAAAATAAATAGACAGATCAAAAAACGAGGTGAATGAACCGTGGCCGAACAAATCAATCAAGGAAGGGTTTTATCCATTCGCAGCAGTGTCGTTGACGCACGCTTTGCCGTGGCGCCGCCGATTCGTAACGTACTTACGGCGGGTGAGAACGGCGAATACATTATCGAGGTGTTTACACAATTGGACAATAATACGATCCGGGGCGTGGCGCTGACTCCCACCCAGGGTCTGTCTCGCGGTGCGATGGTCACCGATACCGGAAAACCTTTTGAAGTTCCTGTGGGCAATAAGCTTATGGGGCGCGTTTTTAACGTATTCGGAGAGACCATTGATAAAAGGGGTGGAATTCAAGGGTGTGAAATGCGCTCCATTCACCGCGAGCCGATTCCGCTTCGCGATCAATCCACCGTTTCTGAAATTTTTGAAACCGGCATCAAGGCCATTGATGTTCTGTCCCCTCTTGAGCGCGGCGGCAAAGCCGGATTGTTCGGGGGCGCGGGCGTTGGCAAAACGGTTTTGATCACGGAAATGATTCACAATACCGTGAGCGGTCATGAAGGCATGAGCATTTTCTGCGGTATTGGAGAGCGCTGCCGCGAGGGTGAGGAACTATACCGTGAGATGGAAGAAAGCGGCGTTCTGGGCAATACCGTGATGATGTTTGGTCAGATGAACGAACCGCCCGGCGCGCGTTTTCGCGTGGGTCATGCGGCGCTGACGATGGCGGAGTATTTCCGTGATGACGCGAAACAGGACGTTTTGTTGATGATTGACAATATTTTCCGCTTTATTCAGGCTGGTATGGAAGTGTCCGGTCTCCTGGGGCAGCTTCCATCACGTCTGGGGTATCAGCCGACGCTGGCTACGGAACTGGCTGAACTGGAAGAGCGGATCTGCAATACCAAAACCGGCGCGATCACGTCTATTCAGGCTGTCTATGTTCCGGCGGATGATTTCACTGATCCTTCGGCCGTTCATACCTTCGGACATTTATCCGCAACGATTGCTCTGTCGCGCAAAAGGGCCAGTGAAGGGTTGTATCCGGCCATCGATTTGCTGCAATCCGGTTCCAAGATGCTGATGCCGAATATTGCCGGTGAGCGCCACTACAAAATCGCGCAGGAAATCCGCAAGACACTCGCGGTCTATGAAGATTTAAAAGACATTATCGCCATGCTCGGTATCTCCGAACTGTCCCGCGAAGATCAACGCATTGTTTACCGTGCCCGCCGTCTGGAACGTTTTTTCACACAACCCTTCTTTGTTACCGAACAGTTTACCGGTACGGCCGGGAAGATGGTTTCCCGGGAAGATACGCTCAACGGGTGCGAACGGATACTCAATGATGAGTTCGCCGACATTCCGGAAAGAGCTCTGTATATGATCGGACCTATTGAAGAGGCAAAGATAGAAAATGTTGCTTAAAATTTTATTGCCGGCTGAAGTCATGATGGAGCAGGAAGTCAAGAAGATTGTCGCGGAAGCGGAAAACGGTTCTTTTTGCCTGATGCCGAATCACGTTGATTTTGTCGCCACGCTGGCGCCGGGAATATTTGCATACGAACTGGCCAAGGGAGGACAGGAATTGCTGGCCATGGATGTCGGCACACTGGTCAAAAAAGGGTCGAATGTGCTGGTCTCCACACGCAATGCCATAAAAGCAGAGGAGTTGGGGAAGCTCAAGCAGGTGGTTGTGGATCAGTATGACAAACTGGATGAGCGGGAAAAACTGGTCCGGTCGGCATCGGCAAAGCTGGAGGCGTCGCTCATCAGACGTTTCATGGAATTGAAGTAGGGCGCGTTCCCCGAACGCGCCGCATGACAGGGGAATAAGCATGGTTGAAATACGGCGCACAACCAATCGGCGCAAGAAGGCGGCGGATCATTTCACTGAAAAAGTCGCCCAACGGGAGGCTCTGCGCATCAAAGGCCTCAAGCACAAGAATGAAACGGTTTGGTTTGGCCTGGGCATGTTCGGCATTGTCGGATGGGCGGTGTCCATTCCTACGTTGATTGGAATTGCCATTGGGCTCTGGATTGACCGGACCTGGCCCACCCAGTATTCCTGGGCGTTGATGTTTCTGATTCTCGGTGTGATTGTCGGGTGCATGAACGCCGCCTACTGGGTCAGAAGAATACGCAGCAGGATTATCGAAGAGGAATGAAATGAATATGAACGCGCTGTTTATTTTAATTCTGATGTTTGCCGCGGGACTGGCTCTGGGAGGTTTCTACTTTATCGGTCTGTGGCAAACGGTGCGCAGGCTGTCCAGGACAGAAAGCCGCGCGCGTTTGCTCCTTGTCAGTTATGCGTTGCGTCTGACGGTCGTGTTAACGGCATTTTACGTGATGATGCAGGACGGCCACTGGGAGAGGCTGGCAGCGGCCATGTCCGGGTTTGTGATCATGCGTCAAATTCTCACGTATCATTTCAGACCGCAAAAGGCGATGGAAGCGTTTCCTGAGTAGAAGACAGGTATTGATCAACTATTAAAGGAGTTGCCATGGAAGTCGTATCTCTGAATCAAATCAGCCCGGATCAGGTGATCATCTGGAGTTGGGGATTTATCATCCTCAATGTGACCATCCTTTATACGTGGCTGGTGATGGCCATCCTGGTCATTGGTTCCTGGCTCGTGACACGCAATCTGTCTTCGGAAATGCATGTGTCGCGCTGGCAGCATTTTCTGGAAGTGATTATTTCCGTCATCCGCGGCGAAATCGGTGAGATGACGAAAAAAGGCGCGGATCATTATGTCCCTCTTGTCGGGACGCTTTTTTTGTTCATTTGTGTATCCAATGTGCTGGTGATTGTGCCTGGTTTTGTCGCGCCGACCTCGTCCATGACGACCACCGCAGCGCTGGCCACCTGCGTATTTATCGCCGTTCCTTACTATGGTATATCCCGTAACGGGGTTTTCCATTATGTGAAGGAATATTTTCAACCCACATTTATTTTCTTCCCGTTCCACGTCATGGGCGAATTGTCCAGAACACTGGCGCTTACCGTTCGTCTGTTCGGCAATATTATGAGTCATGAAAAAGTCATCGGCATATTGCTGGCGGTCACGCCCTTTCTGTTTCCGGTCGTCATGCAGATTCTGGGGCTTTTGATCGGCGTGATTCAGGCCTACATTTTTGCGATTCTTTCCATGGTCTATATCGCCTCTGCGCTCAGCGCCGAGGATGAAGAGCATACGGAAGTAAAGAAAGAAGGCTCTCCAGCCTAATAAATTTGAAATAAAGGAGGAGGATTTATGGACAGTGTAAGTCTCGTCGCGATGGCCTCAATTATCGGTGCGGGTTTGGCAATGGGGATCGGTTCAATCGGTCCCGGACTGGGCATGGGGCAGGCAATCGCCCAGGCGCTGGCGGCAATTGCCCAGCAGCCGGATGAGAGGAATTCTCTAACCAGAACACTCTTTGTCGGATTGGCCATGATTGAATCCATTGCCATTTATTGCTTTGTTATTTCCATGATTCTGATTTTCGCCAATCCTTTTTGGGGTCACGTCATTAAAGGTATCGTAAAGTGAGGGGGATGATCCATGCATATCGACTGGTTTGTTTTATTGGCGCAAATCTTTAATTTTCTCCTGCTCATGTACTTGCTGAAACGCTTCCTTTACGGGCGGATTATCAAGGCCATGGATGACCGGGAAGCAAAAATTGCCGCGCGCTTTGCCGAAGCCGAAGAGCTGAAAGTCAAGGCCAATGAGTCAGCCGAGCTTTACGAAAAGCGCAACCAGATGCTCAATGAGAAGAAAGAGATTATGCTCAACGAGGCAACACTGGCTGCCGAAGCCAAACGTAAGGAGTTGATGGAAAAAGTCCGCGTCGAAGTCGAGCAGGTCAAAACACGCTGGCAGGATATGCTGCTGCGCGAGCAGAATGCCTTTTTCCATGATCTGCGCCAGAGGGCGGCCAAACAATTGTATGCCACGGCGCGCAAGGCTTTATCTGATCTGGCGGATGCCGAGCTGGAGGAACGGATTGTGGATGAATTTCTCCGGCGTGTTCAGGCGCTTGATGAGGAAAAAAGCATGCAGATGCGCAAAGCGATCAGCGGCGGCGGCAATCTGGTGACCATTCAGAGCGCTTTCAGTATTTCCGCCCCGAGGCAGAAGCAGATTGAGGAAATCCTGAAAAAGCAGATTACCAATGGTTTTACGATCCGCTATCTGAAACAGCCGGAAATTGTGTCGGGCATCGAAATGCGGGTGAACGGGCATAAAATCGCCTGGAGCCTCAATGAGTATCTGGATACTCTGGTGGAAAGTCTGACCGAGACGCTGCAGAAGGAGGCGCATGCCGCCTGAACAGGCTGTAGGCAATAGTCTGAAGGCCGTAGGACGGGCGTAAAAAATGAAGGTAAGGATGTCAGGAGGCAAAGGATGAATCAAGAGGCGAGTAAAATTGAAAATCAGGAATTAAAGACCTTCCTGGACGATACATTTGACACGATGGAAAAGGTTCTGGATGATCAGAATCCCGAACTCAGTCAATATGAAGTTGGCACGGTGCAATCGGTCGGCCGGGATATTGCCCGGGTCAGCGGTCTGCCGCGTATCCGCGCGGAGGAGCTGGTTCGCTTTTCGGGAAATTACATGGGACTGGTTTTCAATATTGATCCGAAGGAAATCGGCGTGATTCTTCTGGATCCCAGTGAAAACCTTCAGGTAGGCTCGGAAGTGCAGCGCACCAAGCGCGTGCTGGATGTGCCGGTAGGGGAAGGTCTTTTAGGGCGCGTGGTCGATCCCCTGGGACGGCCTCTGGACGGTTTGGGCGAAGTCAATACCGTCATGCGCCTGCCGGTGGAAAGACCGGCGCCGGCGGTTATGGACCGTTCGCCGGTTACCGTGCCGCTGCAGACGGGTATCAAGGTGATTGATGCGCTTATTCCCGTAGGGCGCGGCCAGCGCGAATTGATTTTGGGAGATCGGATGACCGGCAAAACGGCCATTGCCATTGATACGATTATCAATCAGAAGGACACGGGCATTATTTCTATTTATTGCGCTACTGGCAAGAAAAGTACGGACGTAGCCAAAGTTATCGCCGATTTGCGGGATCATGGTGTCATGGGATCATGCATTGTGGTCGTGGCTACCGGAGAAGACACGCCGGGCCTGCAGTTTATCGCGCCTTACGCGGCCACCAGCATGGGGGAATATTTTGTGGAGCAGGGCCGGGACGTTTTGATCATCTATGACGATCTAACGTCGCACGCCCGGGCTTATCGTGAAGTGTCGCTGCTTTTGCGGCGGCCTCCCGGTCGTGAAGCTTTTCCCGGCGATATTTTTTATATCCACTCCCGCTTACTGGAGCGCTCCACGCATATGAAGCCGGAACTGGGCGGCGGATCGTTGACGTCATTGCCGATTACCGAAACGGAAGCGCAGGACATGTCGTCTTACATTCCGACCAATCTGATTTCCATTACGGACGGGCAGATTTATCTCTCGCCGGTTCTTTTCAGCAAGGGCATTCTGCCGGCAGTGGATGTCGGTAAATCCGTGTCCCGCGTGGGCGGAAAAACACAGTTGCCCGCCTATCGGTCCGTGGCTGGCGACCTGCGTTTGTCGTATTCGCAGTTTGAAGAACTGGAATCCTTTTCCCGTTTTGGCACCAGGCTGGATGAAGCCACGCGGCGCACGCTGGAACGAGGCTGGCGTGTCCGCGAGATTTTAAAACAGGGGCAATACAAGCCGCTTCGAGCCTCCGAGCAAATTGCCTCTTTGCTTTCCGTGACGGGAGGCGCGCTGGACCTTGTTCCGACGGAGAAGATCCGCGAGGTGGAGGCTAAACTTCTGGAAACCGTCAGGGGTGAGCTTCCTGAATTGTGCGCGCGGATTGAAGAGGGCAAAAAAATGGATATGGCGGATCGAGACAGCGTGATGAATAAAATCAAACCGGCCATTCAACCGTATGAAGTGATTGAGGAAGCCAATGCAAACAACTGAGTCCCTGAAAAGAAGAATGAAAAGCGCCGGCGATCTTTTATCGGTTGTCAAAACGATGAAAGCTCTGGCGGCGGTGAGCATTCGGCAATATCAGCGGGCGGTTTTTTCCCTGCGCGATTATAACCGGACGGTCGAAATGGGACTGCAGATTGTGCTCAAACAACGAATGGGCGCGACGATGAGCCGGAAGCATACGAAGATGAAGCGCCTGGGGATCATTGTTTTCGGGTCCGATCAGGGGCTGTGCGGTCAGCTCAATGAGCAGATATCGGTTTTTGCGCTTGATTATATTAAAAAAAGCGGCGTTAAAAAAGAAAACCGCAAAGTCTTATCTATCGGCGCGCGCGTGGCTGATTACGTGGAGGACGCCGGGCAGCCAGTGGACGAATTATTGACGACGCCTGGTTCTACGGCCGGCATCACGCCGCTGGTTCAGGAAATTATCATGATTGTTGATGAATGGCATTTTCGCAACAATATCGATTATTTTATGATGTTTTATAATGAATACGTTACCGGTGCGACTTATCATCCCCATATGCTTCAACTTCTGCCTGTCAACACGGATTGGCTTGCGCAGATTGCCAGGAAAAAATGGGATTCCAAATCGTTGCCGGTTTTCCGGATGGATGCCGATAAGATATTTTCTTCGTTGATCCGTGAATATTTATTTGTGTCTTTGTATCGTGCGTTTGCCGAGTCTCTGGCCAGTGAAAACGCCAGCCGCCTGGCGTCCATGCAAAACGCCGAAAAAAACATAGAAGAGCAGTTGCTGGATCTGCATGTGCAGTTTCATCGCACGCGCCAGATGACGATCACGGAGGAACTTCTTGATATTGTAGCCGGTTTTGAGGCGCTTCAGGAAGAAGCATCTTAGCGTATTTTAGAAAGGAGGGCTGGCTTATGTCAACAGGATCAGATAAAAGGATTTGCGTCATCTGTGCATGGCGCGAGAATTGTACGAAGCGTTACCGGGTCAAAACGAATGCCTTGTTTGATGTCAATTGTCCCGATTATACAAGAGATATCAAACTGCATGACAAGGATGTTGACAAACTGGTTGAAGAACAGGTGATGCGCTGGCAGAAAGAGAAAAAAGAGAAGCCAGCATATGTCATTACGCTTGCCAGCGAAACGGGCGCCGGCGGCGGCCGCATCGCGCGTGTTCTGGCCACCGAACTGCAAATGAACATTGTCGGTAGTGAGCTGATCCATAAGGTTGCCGAAAGCGCGCATATGAGCGATAAGGTGATCAAGTCTCTGGATGAAAAAAGTATTTCACTCTTCGATAGCTTGATCAGTTCGTTTTTTGAAGCGCGCCATATCTGGCCGAATGAATATCTTCGTCATTTATCCCTGGTGATGCATACCACCGCCGAACACGGCAATGTCATCATCATCGGACGAGGCGGAAGCTTCATTCTGAAAGACAAGGCTTTTCGCATTCGCATTATCGCGCCTGAGGAAGCGCGTGTGGAAAAAGTCATGAATGATCGTCATATGTCCCAAACGGAAGCGCTGGACTATGTGCGCAAATATGATGAATACCAGATTGGTTTTATTAAAAAATATTTTAATGAAGAAATTAATAATCCAAAGCATTACGATATGATGATGAATACGGATAAAGTTGGCGTCGAGAGCGCGGCGGAATCCATTGAAAAGGCTTTTCAGGCATGGAAGTCCGCGCGGGAGTAATGGCGTTTTACGGAGATGAACTTTACAGGCGGGGTTTCCGGCAATGACAAGGTACGAGCGCGCTCTTCTTTTAGGGTTGGCGGAGGAAATTATCCTCCATTTGCGCACACGGCTCGCCGAGATTGAAAGTCTCCATCCTCGGGAGTCGGCCTTGGGCATTGCCACGTTTCAGGAGCGTTTGCGAAATATTGAGGATTTGCTTGATTGCGTAAAAAAAGACCGCGAATCATGCCGTTAATGTTTCTTGGCCTTTGGTGGGAATGCCGTCGTGGGTGGCAGCCAGATAAATAAAAAAGGTTGTGCCGGAACCGACAACGGATTCCACGGTAATGAGGCCATTGTGGTATTTGATGATGGAATCGCAGATGGCGAGTCCCAGACCGATGCCGCCCCGTTCCTTCTTTTGCTTTGTCGTAAAATATGGATCAAATATCCTGGATAGGTTTTCGCGGGGGATGCCCACGCCTTTGTCGCGGATCATGATCCGGACATAATTGCTTCCGCCCATGGTCCGGATATTGGTTCCTGTGGTTGTGTTTTCCGCGACAACCTCCACGACGCCGCCGTTTGGCATGGCTTCTTTGGCATTGGTGACCATGTTTTCAATGACTTGTTTAATTTGCATCGCGTCAATCTCTGTCGCCCAGAGGTCGGAAGCGACTACGGGCTGGCATGTCACGTTTGAGCCGGTCAGTGTTTTCAAAACTGCCTCAAGGATTAAACCGCCAATTTTTTCAATTTTTTTAACCGGGTAACCGCCCTGGGCGAATGTAATCAAACGGTGCGCCAGTTCCTTGGCCTGAAGGCCGGCCCGCTCTGCTATTGCCAGGCCGTTTTCCAGAATCTTGTCTTCTTCGTTGGCGGAAATTTTGGCAAGAAAAACATTACGCAGAATGGCCGTCAGCAGGCTGTCGAAGTCTTTAGCCACGCCGTCGGCGAATGTGCCTAAGGATTCAAGTTTGGTTCTTTGCAGGAGTTCTTCTTCCGTCGCTTTCTGTTCTGTAATATCTTCCAGGGTTTCCATGGCTCCGAAAACTCTGCCGCTTGAATTTCTGATTTTTGCCGATGTGATGCGGAACCATTTTCCCTTTTCACCCAGATCCGGGAAAAATTCCGTGACCTCATAAGCATCCTTCAGCACTTTTGATTTTGTGACGTTTCCGGCGTAAAGCGCGGACGAATCGTTGATGTTGTTGTCTAAAATTAAATCAGCCATGCAGGGGCGAGGTGATGAATAAAATGCCCTCCATTGCTGATCAGTACCGAGGACCTGCTTTGCCTTGATGCCATTTAGCCCTTCCAGGGCCTTATTCCAGTGCAGGATTTTATGATCTGTCGAGATGACGAAGGTTGGAATGGGAGAACTCTGGATAATGCTTCGAAGAATTTGTTCGTCATTACGACCCCGCCAGATGGCGTAAGTAAAGCTGACAATGGCAGTTGCGGCGAGAAACAATATAAAAAGAAGAAAATGATCTTGCATTATCGGCTCCCGTATTTCAAACCATCGGACTGATAAATTCCCATTCAGGCAAACAATCAAACAATTATCACCAACATGCCTTTAAAAAAGCATCAGATAGCCGCTTTTAATAGCAAGGTTAGTCTGAAAATGCAAGATTGGAAAATCGTAATAGGTTTAATGCCGCTTATGGAGACGGAGGATGATTCAGGAAGCGGAGCTTTCATGTCATTATTTCGGGATTTCAACAATGAAGCAACTTCCCGCACCGGAAGGCCCGGCATCGATCCTGATGGAGCCGCCGTGCGCTTCCACCGCCATGCGGCAGAATGTCAGCCCCAAGCCTGCGCCGCCGTGATTTTCGTTCTCTTTATTTTTTACCTGCGCGAATTTATCAAAGATGTATTCGCGTTCCTCAGGAGGAACTCCCGGGCCGGCGTCAATGACATTGATGCGGATGGTCTGATGGTCAAGTGATTGCGCCGTGACCTCGATGATGCTTTCGGGCGGAGAGAATTTCATCGCATTATCCAGCAGATTGGCCACTACCCGCCCGAGCACGCCGCGGTCGGCGTGTATGATCAGTTCCGGCGGTGTTTGCTGAAAAATATCAACTGTTCCGGTTGATATGTTCTTCTGCATGTCAATCACATCCCTGATCAGGACGGAGAGGTCAAATGTGCTGAAGTTCAAGACCAGTTTTCCGGCTTCCAGCCGGGCGATATCCAGAAGGGTGGAAATCAACTGCGACATGCGTTGGGTTGCATCCTTGGCCAGATCTGTGGCGCGCAGGAAGGCTTCGGGGGTTTTGACCTGATCCTTCATGCCCTCCAGTAATTTCAGAGCGACCATGATGGCGTTCAGCGGATTGCGCAAATCATGAACGACCAGCGCTTCATACTCTTCACGCCAGCGCAACAGTTCCTGCAACTGTTCTTTTTCTTTGCCGAGCTTTACGAGGGCTTTCTTCATTTGCTGACGGTCATTCCGGAACGGAATTTGCGTTGCGTCTGATGGAGTCATATTACCGCCATTTTCTTTGTCGTGATACTTCCGGTGTTATCTGTTGTCCGCGATAAATTGTGCTGTTTTACCATTTGCTCTTTGAGGAGCTTCAAAAAATTTTTTATTTCGTGGGGAATTTTGGCCATGAGCATCATCAATGCGTTCATGCGTCTGACCTTTTAACTCTTCCCGCATATGGAAGCTTAACGCTTAAGTCACCCTTGGGTCTCCCGTTTAAGATTGCAATATTCATCGGCTTTATTATCTTTCTTCGGATGTTTTTTGTAAAAGCAATAGCGGTTCCGCCCCAGATTTTTTGCCTTGTACATGGCCCGGTCCGCATTTTTCATCAGCGTATCGAAATCCTCGCCATGGCCTGGATACATGGCAATGCCTAAACTGGCCGTGATGCAGGTATCAATGGCGTCCAGATGAAAAGGCCGGTTGAACGACGCCATGATTTTCTCGGCAATTTGTCTGGCTTCTTCATCCGTATTCAATGACGAGAGAGCAATGGAAAATTCATCGCCTCCCTGACGGGCGACTGTGTCTGTATTCCGAACATGGGCCGATAGACGGCGGGCCACTTCTTTTAACAGCAGATCTCCCGCCGCGTGTCCCCATCTGTCGTTGACATCCTTGAAATAGTCCAAATCGAGAACCATGAGGGCCATTGTTTTATGAACCCGCTTGGCTCTCTTGATCGCCATGTTGACACGGTCGTTAAAAAGAATCCGGTTGGCAAGGTTCGTCAAGGGATCATGAAAAGCCTGCCTGCGGATGGCTTCTTCCGCTTTGCGGCGGGCGGTAATATCGCTGACGATTCCCCGAAAACCCTTGGGTGCGCCCTGCGCGTCACGGGCCAGATTGACGGACAGTTCCACCTGGCGTATTTCTCCGCTTCGGTTAATGATTTCCCAGTCCATTTTACTAATCGGTTTTCCTGTTTTAAAAACCTGGGAAAAAGTGCGAGAAGCAATATCTGCGTTCTTTTGATCCACGTAGCTGCTGTAATGGATTCCGATCATTTCCTGATGCCTGGTCTCGAATAATTCCAGGAAGGCTTTGTTGCACAACAGAAGATTTCCTTTTAAATCGACTTCATAATAAGCGTCTGTAATGGAATCAATGATGGTGCGGGAACGTTCTTCACTTTGCTTTAAAGCATCCTCGGCGCGTTTTTGCAGGGAAATGTCCATCTGGCAGCCCAGAGTGGCCATTTGGTATTTATATTCAATGGCGGTAACGGTTCCCATGTACCACAGAATGTGACCTTTTTTAGTGACAACGCGGTACTCATAAGGAAAAACGGATTCCCCCCGCATCATGGCCCGGGCGCTTCTGCGGACATGCTCCCGGTCGTCGGGATGAACCATGAAAAGGGAGTCGGCGCCCATGATTTCTTCCGCTGTATATTCCGTATTATCCAGAAATCGCTGATTAGCCCACTGAAAACGTTTTTCCTGAACAATAAAAATGCCAATCGGTGATTTTTCCGCCAGTGTGGCGTACAAATGTTCAGCCAGTTTCCACTCCGTGATATTTTTGGAGATGATCGAAACAGCGGTGATTTCTATGTTATTCGAAGCCGCTCTTACCGGGCTGAATGTGCGCAGGAACTCTCCCCCATCCCGATGACTGCAATACTGGCGCTGGAAAGATGTTCCGGAGCGAAAGACTTCCTCTATGTTTTCAGTAAAAATTTTTGTTTCTTCAATGGAATGAAATTCAGAGTAATATCTGCCGACAAGTTCTTCCGGTTCCAGACCAATGCGCGAGCAGTGCTTGGGATTGACGTAAAGATAGCGACATTTTTTGTCCACCAGATAAATGGAATCGCTGGTGGCTTCCACCAGCTTTTGGTAAACATCATGCATTTGATGAAATTCTTTTGTTTTCTTGCTATCTGAAATTCTCTTGTTTTGCATATCAACAGAGCCCGGAACAATTATTGTGTCGCCATGGGGAATAGTCAAGCATTACATTTGTTGTTTCTGCAACTCACATATATATTCTCACATAGAGTATATGAAGATGGTTAAGGTGTGTCAAGATAATTTCTGGAAATTGTGATATGAGAAACTCATTGACATTAAAGGTGGTTTTTCTTATAGTTAACGTCGAAAGTCATCCGGAGCAGTTAAATAAAATAATGGCCGGATGCTGAAAGACGGGGGTATAATGAAAATATTAGTTGCATCGGTTGGCGGGATGGATATTGCCGACCAGGTGCTGGAAGTCGCCAGGAAACACGCCAAAGCTTTTAATGCCACTCTTCATATTGCCAGTTCCATGGAACGCGCTTCCGAAAAAGAACGGATGGATTTGGAGCGGGTTGAAAAACATCTGGCTCAAGTCAAGGAATCAATGAAATCCGAAGGGATTGCTTGCGAAACACATATCCTGGTGCGAGGTTTTACTCCCGGCGAGGATATTGTGGAATTTGCGGCCGAACGGAAAGTTGATGAAATCATTATTGGCATTGAGAAAAAGTCCAGGGTGGGCAAGCTGCTTTTCGGTTCCAATGCCCAATATATTATTCTGGAAGCATCCTGCCCGGTGGTGTCCGTCAAATAGCATGCTTTTGAACCGCCTGAGATGAGTTATCAGGCCGTTTCTTCCTTGTAAAAAAGGCTTGCGCTCTCCGCCAAGAGTACAAGCCTTTTTTGTGGATCAGTCATATCCGAAGTACGGCTATTTCTTTCTTTTGGCCAGTTCTTCGGCCCTCAGTTCCTTGCGCAGGATCTTGCCGACAGTGGATTTCGGCAATTCCTTGCGGAATTCGATTTCCGACGGCAGTTTGTAAGTGGCGAGCCTTGTCTTGCCGTATTCGAGCATTTCTTCCGCCGTGGCGGTTTCTCCTTCCTTGAGTACGATGAAAAGCTTGATATTTTCGCCGCGCTTGGCGTCGGGGATGCCGATGGAGCAGGCTTCCATGACTTTAGGATGCTCATAGTAAACCTCGTCCACATCCCGGGGATAAACATTGAATCCGCCGGTGATAATCATGTCCTTCTTACGGTCGACAATGTAGAAATAACCGTCCTGATCCATTGTTGCGATATCGCCCGTGTAACACCAGCCGTTGCGCAGCAGACCGGCCGTCTCTTCAGGTTTATTGAGGTAACCCTTGGTAACCTGCGGGCCGCGGATGATTAGTTCGCCCGGCTCGCCGATCGGCATGTCGGTTTCGCCCTTGTCCAGATCGACGATCCGGCATTCGGTATCCGGGATCGGCACGCCGATGCTGCCGATTTTGCGGACGCCGCCAAACGGGTTGGTATGCGTTACGGGCGTGGTTTCGGTCATGCCGAAACCCTCTACAATCACGGCGCCTGTCGCCTTTTCAAAATCATGGATGACTTCCACCGGCAAGGGCGCGCTGCCGGAAAAAAAACCTTTGAAGCATTTCATATCCGTGTTTTTTATATCCGGGTGATTCAGCATGCCGATATACATGGTCGGAACCAGCGCGCCAAACGTCGGCCTGAATTTTCTGATGGCTTCCAGCAAAGGTTCCGGCTGCGGTTTGGGAATAAGAATGTCTCCCCAGGCTTTATATATCGAAAGGTTCATCGCGCAGGACATGCCGAAGACGTGGAAAATTGGCAGGGCTCCCAGACTGACTTCGTGGGTGTCTTTGAACATGGGAAACCAGGCTTCGATTTGCTGAACCTGTTTGCTTAAGTTGCCGTGGGTGAGGATAACGCCCTTGGAAACACCCGTTGTGCCTCCGGTGTACTGATACATGGCCGTATCGTCAAAGGTCAGTTTTACCTTGGGCGGGTTGGGCTGGGACTTGGCAATGATATCTTTCCATTTAAAAACTTCATTGGCCGGTTTTACATCCGCGGCCAGCTTTTTCTTCTTGGCGACCAGGGGAAACAACAGACTTTTGGGAAAAGGCAGATAATCGCCAATGGATGTAATAATGATTTGCTTAACTTTTGTTTTGGGCCGCAAGTCAATCATCCGGTTGCCGATCAAATCGATGGTAATCAGAATTTTGGAGTTTGAATCATTGAGCTGATGTTCGAGTTCGCGGTCGGAATAGGTGGGGTTATTCAAAACAACGATAGCGCCGAGCCGGTGCGCGGCGTAATATGCCGCCACGCAGGGAATCATGTTCGGCAAGATGATGGCGACGGAGTCCCCTTTCTTAATGCCGACGCTTGCAAGGTAAGCGGCAAAACGGTCCACCATATCTTTCAGCGCTTTGAAAGACATGACATATCCCTGAAAGTTCAACGCCATCCGGTCGGGATATTTGGCTGCCGAGCGGTCCAGAATATTGGGCATGCAAATTTCTTCGTATTGAATTTTCTCAGGAACACCTTTGTCGTAGGACTTCAACCATGGTTTTGATGCATAGGACGCTTCTCCAGCCATTTTATTCCCTCCTTTATGTTAGGTTAAAATGATATGTCAATACTGCCAACTTTCACGAGTGCGGAAATTGTAGCAATTAATTTCAGTAAAAGCCATAAAATATTCCTTTCGCGGGCAGATTGTTTTCTTATATAACGTATTACGTATTGGATCTTATTGTAAATGTTCGAAAAAGGCAGATTTTGCACCGGTTGACCGTGTTTGGCCGGAAGTTGATGCAAATACCTTGACAGATATTTTTATTAGAGGATAAGTGAAAAGCAAAAAGGATTTTTTATGAAAAAGAAATCACGAGACTTGGAAAAGACCTATTCTACAGCCGAATTTGTCGCAAAACTCCGCCGTTTGGCTGACGCTCTGGAAACAGGCAATCGCTTTGCGATCATGATTGCGGGAGAAAGAATATCCGTGCCGTCATGCGCGACGTTTAATGTTGAACATGAGCGCGAGGGAAAGAATGAAGAAATCGAGTTTCAGATCAAATGGGTCAATGAAAAATAAACAGATCGTAAACAAAGTGCTGCAACTTTAAGTTAACATGTGGTAAAGACGGCGTAAGCATGTCAGTCAGGTGTTTTCAAAAAAGTGACGGTCTGACTGTGGCATAGAGAATCACTGTTTCAATAAGATGTTAAAATTATGGGAGGAAATGACGATGTCATATGAAACGATTACTTATGAAACTCCGGAGAAAGGGATCGGTTTGCTGAGTCTGAATCGTCCAACGGCTTATAATGCTGTCAATGTAAAGATGATGGAAGAACTGGAGGCCTTTTGGTGCGAACGCCTCTACGACCTGGATACGGCGGTCATTGTTCTGAAGGGCAACGGCGAAAAGGGTTTTTGCGCCGGATTGGACATGAAGGAGACAATGGAGCTAACCCCAAACATGGATATCCCGCATCTCTATCGTTTCCAGATGCGTTTGGCGCGCCTGAATCTGGCCATGCGCCGCGCCCCCCAGCCCATCATTTGCGCTGTCCATGGCGCCGCGTCCGGACAGGGATTCAGCTTTACCCTGGCATCCGATATCCGGGTCATCTCCCCCGATGCTCGTTTCAATGCGGCCTATATCAACATCGGTCTTGGCGGCGCGGACATGTCTTGCAGTTATTTCCTCCCCAGGATGATCGGGACGGGTCGGGCCTATGAATTTATGTACACAGGGGATTTTATGTCCGCCCAGGAGGCGCTTGCCTTGGGGCTTGTGAGCAAGATCGTGGAGCGGGGCGAGCTTCTGGAGACAGCCATGAGCTATGCCAGGAAACTGATGACGAAAAACCTCATGGGGCTTAGACTGACGAAGGAAGCGATCAATCTCAATATTGACACCGGAGGTTTGGAGAATGCCCTCCAGGTGGAAGACCGGAATCAAACTCTTCTATCCGTGGGGCTGTTCTTGGGGATGAAGTCATAAAAGCATCAGGCGGATCACAAGATGGTGTGATGCTTGCGATAAAGCCATGCCGCAGTGCGTTAGTGCGTTTATTGTCATTTTGATACGCGCTGCCTTGTTCTCCTCCTGTGACATTGCAGGGCTCATGTTGATCCGGTGAATGATGATGGGGCATAGGACATGTTCAACCGTTTAGTCAGCGCGTTTTTTCTTGTTTTTATCGCTGTAACGTCCATTCCTTTTTATTTAACGGCACTGATTTTGCGCGTCGTTTCTTATCCCTTTGACCGGCGTTTGCGGGTTTTGCATTTATTTACCTGCTTTTGGGGATCTTTTTATACCTGGACGATGCCGGCCTGGCGGATTCGTGTTGAAGGCCGTGAGAATGTTCGCAAAGATGCGGCCTATGTGGTTGTCTCCAATCATCAGTCGCAACTGGACATCCTGGTCGCTTTCCGCCTTTTTTTCCATTATAAATGGGTGTCCAAGGTGGAAATGTTCAGCGTACCGCTGATCGGCTGGAACATGGCGCTGAACCGCTATGTGAAACTGAAACGCGGCGACAAGGAAAGCATTGCGCAGATGCTGCGGGACTGTGAAATGCATCTGGATGAGGGAAGTTCCATTTTCATGTTTCCGGAAGGCACCCGCTCTCCCGACGGAGAGGTAAAGGACTTTAAACTTGGCGCATTTGAAATGGCTCTGAAGAAGAAAGTTCCCATTCTGCCGGTTGTCGTCAGCGGCACGAACAAGGCCCTGCCTAAATACAGCATGAATTTTACCGGTGTGCAGAAAATATATATCAAGATTTATGAAGAAATTCCGTATGCGGCGTTTGCAAATCTATCGGCGGCGGAGACGGCGCAAATGGCGCGTCAGCTCATTATTGAAAAGCTGAAAATCATGAAACAGCTTAATATTTAATACGGGACGCTGCTGCAGGACGGTTGAACTTTACATCCAGATCAAGGAAATAGGGCATGCCAAAACGTGGGTCAGAAGTCCGCGGACCAACGGGATTTGTGAGCGGTTTTACCGGACGATTTTTTTAATGAGTTTTACCGGATGTGCCTGGAAAGCCGTCTATCTCCGCTGTTGAAGAAGGTTTTAAGAGCGCGCGGCCGATTTTTTCCTGCCGGATTTGCAGGCGTCTTTTCTGAAGCATCCCCAGCGATTCCATATCCCGTTGAAGACGGGAATATTCGTCCGGCAGGGGAATTTCCCATCGATTGGTTAGTTGCGCGATGCCTGCGGCGAATTCGGCGGCGAGATGCGCGAAGGTGATTCCTAGAGGAAGCGGGGAGGCGTCGTGCCGGTCAATTCTGCCGGCTGCCTCATAGGCGATGATTTGCATGGTTTGCCAAAAGGAATGGAGAGTGCCCAGTTCGGTCTGCAGCGCCCGGTCTGTCGCCGCATTTTCCCGGATGCCGGCTGTTACAATATCAAGCTCCGCGGCCATGCCGCCCAGAACAGGTCCCGCCATCACCGTGTCCTCGATTTCTCCCAGGGGGACAACGATATCCCGCCAGGCGTCGCCTTCCTTGCCCAGAACGGATTTCTCCCCGACAATGCAATTGTTCAGTTGAATGCCCCCATGCGGCGATGGTTTTAAAAAGGTCAGCGGCATTGGCGGCATGACGGTGAGGCCTTGGGCGTTGCGCGGTACGATGAATGCCGTGAAGCTTTTTTGCGGTCCCGTATCGCCGGTTACGGCAACAACGATATAAACATCAGCAATCGGGCCATTCGTGAGATATGCTTTTTCGCCGGTAAGGCAATAGGATGCGTCCTGCTTGCGGCCTGATGTGGTTAACGTCTTCGGAGAAGCACCCTGTTTCGGCTCGGAGACGGCGAAGCTGAATGTGCACTGTCCATGGGCCGCGGCGGGAAGGTACTGCTCACGTTGCTGCTGCGTACCCAAGGCCGTCATGATGTAAACGGCGACAATCTGCTGAAAAATCCAGGAGACGCCCAGACCCAGATTCCGGCCGCTGCGGACAAAAGCCTCTCCAGCCTGTAAAAGGTCAAGATAGCCGCCGCTCACGCCGCCATAGGTTTCAGGAATGCCGATTTTAAAAAGGCCCGCCCTGCCCATTTTTTGCCAGAGATCTCCGGGAAATTCCTGCGCTGTCTGCAGATCGGAACGTCCGGTAATATGCTCAGCGGCGAATTCCGCCGCCGTTTTTTTAGAATCAAATATTGTTTTCATTTCCCTGCGACCTCTTAAAGCACCAGTTCCTCAATGAAAGTGATGAGCT
>CAZBGE010000035.1:0-25085 GCA_964491435.1 uncultured Smithella sp. | reverse complement strand
AAGTGCTGCTCATGGATAGCAGCGGTTTATCACGTTAAGAAGCTTGCCAGCTGGCTATATACTCCCATGATTTCATTTGCGGCGCGTCGTTGTCCTGCCGCCATCTCCCGGCCAAACCGAGTTCCCCGGCCGTCAGTTCAAAATGGCAAAGCGCTATCCCCATATCAATTTCCTGCAGCGAAACATTCCGCAGATGCCGGTAACCGAAGGTCCGCGACAAATAGAATAAAAAAGCATTTTGGCCTTGATCATAGACAATGCGCCAAGGCTGTTTATTAGACGCCGACGGCGCCAGCCGGACGTTTTCCAGCGCTTCACGGTATGGACCAGCTTTTTCCGGAGTCAGAGGCGTTGCGGCGTCGCCGTCAAAAAAAATAGCTGTCCAATCCACGCGGCGGTCCGATCCGGCAAAGCTCCGCATAGCCCGTTCCGTAAGGCTTCTGTGTCCAGCGGCCAGGCCCACGGGACTGATCGTCGGCAACAGTTCGTTCCGGCGCATTCCCGCCGCCTGTCCGAAAGCGCTGATTGCAAAAGTGCCGCCCAGCCAGCAGGTGCCAAGACCCAGTTCGGTGGCCTTCAGAATGAGCTTCTCCTTGCAATAGCCGTAATCGCAGGTAGCCATGGGCGCAGGGCTGACCATACCCGCGAGAAACAGGCGCGCGTTTTTAATGACACCATAAGTACCCAGTTTTTTCCATTGGTGTTGAGGCATAGCCGCAACCGAAATCAGGACAAAGCGCGGCGCGTTTCCAAACGGACCGCTGTGAGATTCGTCAACGGCCTGTTTGAATTTTATTAAAACGGAATCTTCGACAGCCGCACTCGAGTAAGATCGGCAAGAGTAGCGTTTCCGAATAATTTCCGATATGTGTGTCATGGAAGCCTCCTCCAAAATAATAATTGGCAAAACGTCGTGGCTGTTCTATACTAATTTCAAAATTTTTCATATTAAATCATGGGACATGTGAGAAAATCTATGAAACTGGCCACCGTGGAACAAATGAGAGGCATGGATCAGCATGCGATTGCGGAATTGGGAATTGCGGAAGAGATCTTGATGGAAAACGCGGCGCTGGCATCGGTTGCGCTGCTGAAAAAATCCGTCGGTATCCGCAATAAAAAGTTTGTGATTTTCTGCGGCGCCGGCAACAACGGCGGTGACGGACTGGCAGTGGCGCGGCTGATTATGTCTTCGGGTGGCCAGGCAAAAGTGTTTCTGACGTCTTCTCCCAAAAAGTATAGCGGAGCCGCCAAGACCAACTATGACATTCTATGCAATCTGGCCGGGAATATTCACTTGCTGACAAAAGCCGAAGAGGCAAGAATCGAAGCGTTACACTGCGATGCGGTGGTGGACGCAATTTTCGGCACAGGACTGGACCGTGAAGTCAAGGGACTCGCCGCAGATGTAATTGGTTTGATTAACGCCTGCCGGCGTCCGGTTTTGAGTCTGGATATTCCTTCAGGTATTTCCGGCGATACGGGGCAAGCGATGGGCATTGCTGTAAAAGCTACCTATACGGTGACATTTGGATTGCCGAAGCTCGGCAATCTGCTGTATCCGGGCTATGAATATTGCGGAACACTTTCGGTGACGCATATTTCTTTTCCGCCGTCGCTTTATGAACAAAACAATCTGTTGATTCAGCTGAATAACAGGGTTTTGTTGCCTTCCCGATCCGCGGAAGCCTATAAGGGCTCTGTGGGGGATGTTCTGTTTATTGCGGGAAGCGCCAACTATTTCGGCGCGCCGTATTTTTCCGCCATGGCATTTTTAAAGGCGGGCGGCGGCTATGCAAGACTTGCCGCGCCGGCGTCGATGCTTCCGTTTGTCGCCCAGTCCGGACGGGAAATCGTTTATCATCCGCAGCGGGAAACTTCATCATTCAGCCTGTCGCTCAAGGCCAAACCGGAATTACTGGCGTTGGCGGAAAAGACCGATATGGTTGTGCTGGGACCGGGCCTCTCCTTACAAGACGAAACAACAAAACTTGTCCGGGAACTGTCGTCCGTCATTTCCAAACCGCTTTTGATTGACGGCGACGGCTTGACGGCCGTCGCCGAACGTCCTGAAATATTGCTGAAGAGAAAAGCACCGACCATCCTGACGCCTCACGCTGGTGAAATGGCGCGCCTGATGAAGAAGACGGTGGCAGAGGTCAATGCCGACAAAATCCGCATTTTGCGCGAAGCAGCCAAAAAACTCAACGCCATCGTGATTTTTAAAGGCGCCCACTCGCTAATCGGTTTAAATGATGGGCGAATTTATGTCAATTTAAGCGGTAATCCGGGAATGGCCACGGCTGGAAGCGGCGATGTTCTGACCGGCTGCATCGCGGCCATGCATGGTCTTGGTCTGAACCCTGAGACAGCCGCACGCAAGGGCGTTTTTATTCACGGTTACGCCGGAGACCTCGCCGCCGCGCAAAAAGGGGCTGATGGCATCACCGCGACGGATATTCTGGATTATCTGCCCGCTGCTTTAAAAAACGATCGCGCCGAGTTGATTGATGGCCAATATTTTACTTTGCCGGTTGTTTTATAGAAGCCCAAAGCAAAAACCCTACAGACGTTGATATCCATTGCCTTTGAAGGAAAGTTGTTGACAGACCATAGTGATTAGAGATAAAAAGTCCAGCATGGGAATGAGAGTCGTTTGATTCAGACCACATGACGGTTTGCGGGAAAACCAGACGCCAATCTTTTTCAGTTAGAATGGAATTGGATATGGAAAACACCATCAAGAAAACATATGTTGATACCAACGGGATAGCCGTGCTTGTCTGCCAGAAATGCGGCGCGGTGAAAAGAGAACAGGCGCATGCGTATAAGGATGTAAAAGGACCGGTTAAAATTGAATGCCCCTGCGGCAATATCTACGAAGTGAGCATTGAATTCAGAAAGTTTTACCGCAAGGATGTCAAACTTTACGGAGCATATTCCACTCCGGCGGACCCCGGCAGATGGCAAGACCTCATTGTAAAAAATATATCCATGCAGGGCTGCGGTTTTGAGACGGTCAAGCCAAACCTCTTGGATCCAGACCAGGAAATCAACATCGAATTTGAGTTGGACGACGCCAAACAGTCGCTGATTAAGAAAAGAGCCGTTGTCTGTTCCGTGTATAAAAAATATGTTGGCTGCAAATATATAGAGCTTCCCGGCGCAATCGATCAGGATTACGGATTTTACCTGCGTAACCTGTAAATCGCGGCAGGATCTTAAAAACCTTCCTTAAAAAAATTTATCGATGGAAACATCCATCTGTCCTGACGTCTATGTTTTTCTCGAAAGAATATAGTCCGCAACAGCGCCAAGATGTTCTTTTTCAGGACAGTCGCCAAATGCTTTTAACCCGTCCCGGGCCTCTCCGATTAATTTTTTCACACAATTCAGCGCATAGTCAATACCGCCGGATTTTTGAATAATCATAAGAATATTCCGGACGGCGTCAGGCGTGAACGTTTTTTTCCCGATTGCTTCTTTGATCGCGTCCCGCTCATTCCGGGTGCATTTCGTCAGCGCATAAATTAGGGGCAGCGTCATTTTGCCTTCTTCCAGATCCATGCCGATGGATTTCCCGAAATCTTTTTCTTCAGCCATATAATCAAGCGTGTCGTCCGTAATCTGAAAAGCCATGCCGATTTTGCAGCCATACTGGCGGAGGGCGAGAACCTGCGCTTGCGGCGCCCTGCCCATAATAGCAGCGCTTTCGCAGGCGGCGGAAATCAATACGGCTGTTTTCTTTTCGACAATGCTGAAGTACTCCGCTTCTTTGAGGCTCGTGTCGCCGCACTTCATCAGTTGGAAAACTTCACCCTCCGACATGATATTGGTCATCCGCGACATCAGTTGCACGATTGCGAGATCGCCAATATCTGATAATAGGCTGAAAGATTTAGAATACAGATAATCACCGACGAGGACGCTGGCGGCGTTGCCCCAGACATTGTTGGCCGATGTTTTGCCGCGTCTGATGACCGCCTCGTCAATCACATCGTCATGCAGGAGGCTGGCGGTATGAATGAATTCAATAGCGGCCGCCAGCGGAAAACGGCGCTTTCCGGAATAGCCGCACAACCGTGAAGAAATTAAATGCAGCAGGGGACGAAACCGTTTGCCGCCGCTGTCCACCAGATGGTGGGCGACTTCAGGGATGAGTTTAACGTCGGAGGTCATGTACCGGTCGAGGTGAACTTCGACCTGGCGCATTTCGTTGTGGTAGGTTGAAAAAACATCGGCAATTTGCATGGTATCGTTTTACCTTAAAATCAGAGTGGTTAAACTATAGTTTAGATTAATCGTTTTTGTCAAACAGGATTTGCCCGAACAGATCATAATGCTCGGCTCCGGTGATCACGCAGGAAACAATGTCTCCGATTTTAGCGTTGCTTTCCCGAAGATAGGTAACGCCATCGATTTCCGGGGTCTGTCTGCGGCAGTGGCCGACCAGCGCATAGTCTGGGAGATCGCTCTTGCCGTCGATCAAAACATCTTGGACGGAGCCGATGAATGTTTGATTGATCGCATGGGAAATGCCGGCCTGTTCGTTCATAATGATATCCCGTCTGCGTTCTTTTTCTTTTTCCGAGATTCGGGAAGGCAATTTTGCCGCAGCCGTACCTTCTTCGCGAGAAAAAGTGAAGACGCCCAGGTGATCAATTCGAGCCCGGCGCACAAAATCTAACAAACGGTTGAACCTTGTTTGCGTTTCGCCCGGAAAACCGACAATGAGGGACGTTCTCAGTGCAATATCCGGCATGATGCTGCGCGCACGGGTGAGAATCTCGCCTATTCGTTGGGATGATACCTTGCGGTTCATGGCTTTCAGAATCGTATCGTCGATATGTTGAACCGGCAAATCGATATAACGGCAGATTTTGTCGTGGCTGGAAATAGCCTCTAAAATATCTTCTGAGATATGCGCCGGGTGTGCGTAAAGCAAACGAAGCCAATCAATGCCGGAAACCGAGGCCAGATCGGACAAAAGACCGGCAAGCGCCGGATGATTTTTCAAATCGCTGCCATAAGCGGTTGTATCCTGGCCAATCAGGATGATTTCCTTGACGCCTTTGGCGGCAAGGTTTTGCGCCTCTAATAGAATGTCGTCCGGTTTGCGGCTGCGCGCTTTTCCGCGAATCGACGGAATAGCGCAGTAGGCGCAGCAGTTGGAACAACCGTCGGATATTTTCAAATAAGCAGTGGCGGCATTGGTGGATAAAATCCTTTGATGGCGGGCTGTCATTAAAAAATCTGGTTTGGACATAACGGCTCGATGGCGCGGTTTTCCCAAACGTAATCTCTCTAAATGTTCAACGATACGACCGACTTCTCCCGTGCCAATAAATAAATCCACTTCCGGAATTTCCTGGAGCAGTTCTTTTCCGTAACGTTGGGTAAGGCAGCCGGCTACAATCAATTTCTGCTCACGTCCGCATTTTTCTTTTTCGCAGGCAAGCGTCAGAATAACGTTCAGGGCCTCTTCCTTGGCCGGTTGAATGAAAGCGCAGGTATTGACGATGATCACGTCGGCCTGATCGGGACGATCAACAATCGTCATACCGGACGCAGAGGCCAGGCCGCCCATAACTTCAGAATCTATCAGATTCTTGGAACAGCCTAATGAAATGATATGCAGTTTGCTCTGTAAATTATTTTTCACCGGGAAGCTTTCTGATTAAAACCTTGCGGGGTTTCGCGCCGTCGGAAGGGCCGACGATGCCTTCGCGTTCCATCTGTTCGATCATCCGGGCAGCGCGGTTATAACCGATTTTCATGTAGCGTTGCACCAGAGAGATGGACGCCTGTCCCAGTTCGCCCACCAGAGCGACGGCCTCGTCGTATTTTTCGTCATAACCATCTTCGTCATGCTGGGTCTGGGAAGACTCGAATTCAAATTTTTCAATGGAGGCGTCGTAGGTCGGCTGGGCCTGGATTTTAATGAAATCGACAATGCGGGATATTTCCTCATCCGACAGATAGGCGCCATGAATGCGGATCAGCCTGGATGTGCCAGGCGGAATAAACAGCATATCGCCCGCGCCCAACAATTGCTCCGCTCCCTGCTGATCAATAATGGTGCGCGAATCGATCTTGGAGGAAACCTTGAAGGAGATGCGCGTGGGGAAGTTCGCTTTAATCAGCCCCGTGATGACATCCACGGACGGCCGCTGCGTCGCAATGATCAGGTGAATTCCCGCGGCGCGCGCCATCTGGGCCAGACGGGTGAGGGATTCTTCCACATCGCGCGGCGCAACCATCATTAAATCAGCTAGTTCATCAATCACGACAACAATATAAGGAAGCTTGACGTGTTCAAACGGCATAAGATCGTGCGTGGACGTTTCATCTGCGCCGGCGGCGGACGGACTTTCGGCTTTCGATTCCTTCAACGCCCGCGCCATCTTCCCTTTAGGGCCGGTGATGATCATTTCATTATACGCATCGATGCTCTTCACACCTATCGCGCTAATGATTTTATAGCGGCGCTCCATTTCTTCAACTGTCCAGCGCAACACCTGCGAGGCCTTTTTAGGGTCCACAACAACGGGGTGCATCAGATGGGAAATGCCTTCATAAGAGGACAACTCCAGGCGCTTTGGATCAACCATCAAAAACTTAATGTCGTCCGGTTGCGCTTTGAAAAGGATGCTGCAGATCATGGCGTTCAGCGCCACGCTTTTTCCGGAGCCGGTGGTGCCGGCGATAAGCAAATGCGGCATTTTAGCCAGATCGGCAATGACCGGCGCGCCGACAAAATCAACACCCAGCGCAATTGGCAGACGCAGGGATGATTGGGTAAACGCGTCATTATTCAGAACATCCTTGAGAAAAACAGGTTCCCTTTTCAGATTGGGAATTTCAATGCCGATGACGGATTTCCCGGGAACCGGCGCCAAAATACGGATGCTGGGCGCCATCAGCGCCAGGGCGAGGTCGTCGGCCAGATTGGTGATGCGATTGATTTTGACGCCGGAAGCCGGCTCCAACTCATACATGGTAATGACCGGACCGGGCAAAACTTCCACAACACGCGCCTCGACGCCAAAGTCGGCCAGTTTCTTTTCCAGAATCCGCGAATTGGTGATCAGGTGATCGCGTTTGACGCGTCCGTCCTTCTGGGGGGATTCCTCAAGCAGGGTAAAAGGCGGCAACTGATATTTTCCGCCGGATTTGAGTTTGGAAAAATCAAAATTCAGCTGTTCGATTTTTTTCGGTTTTGCTTTTTTTCGCGGAGGCTCCGGTTCTTCAATGGCCGGCGGCGGATTTTTCTCCGTTTTCAGACGCATAAAACTGCGCGTCCATAAAGAAGAAACGCGGTCTTTGGCTTTTTGCAGTAAACTGCGGGCCCACCCGGACGAATTTTCCGTCACCGATACAAGCGAAAATTCAATAATAAAAAAGAGAGAGACAATGAAGACGACCGCCAGAATAATATAAGCGCCCGCCGCATTGAAATAACCAAGCAGAAACTGGACAATGCCCATGCCGATTAAGCCGCCCGCCCGCAGAGCTTCTCCGTAAATGACGACACCCTCCCCGATCGAAGCGCCGAAAAGTCCCGCGCACGCCGCCGTAAAAAAAGAGAAACCGAAAACGCGGGATGCGTTGATAACAACACCGGACCGCAGAAAATATTGAAAAGCGCAGGCCAGAAGCGCCACGGGCAGAAGGAAAGAAGAAATGCCCAGCAGGCGAATGATGGAATCGGCAAGATAAGAGCCGGCTTTGCCGGTAAGGTTGTGAACCGGTTGGGCGTTCCACTCCGCCACGGACCTGGTCAAGGACGGGTCCTGAGGTGAATAGGAAAACAGGCATAACAAAAGAAAAAGGGCCAGCGCGAGACAAATCACGCCCTGAATCTCTCGAGTCCGTTGATGATGTTTCGGGGGAGTTTCTTCCATCACGCCGCCGTTTGTGTTTCCGTATGGATGTCTCTAATAACCGCGGTTCCGGCGTCCCGGTAATCGTCATGATTCTTTATGATCGTCTCTCGAACCTTTCGGATTAACTCATACCGGTTTTCCAGCGTGTAACCTTTGACATCAATCGGCTTACCAATGACCAGTCTGATTTTCCCCGGTTTGATCTTCAGAGATCGTTTCGGCATAATGGCTCCGCTGCCGATGATAGAGACCGGAACAATGGACGCGCCGGACTGAATGGCCAGGTAAAATGTGCCTTGCTTGAATGTTTTTATTTCACCATTCCGGCTTCTCGTACCTTCGGGAAATGTCATAATGGATTTTCCCTGGCGGATGCGCAGCGCCGCCAGTTCCAGACTTTGCAGAGCTTTTTCATGATTTTGCCGGTCAATTTCAATATAGCCCGCACTCTTCATCGCCTGACCGAAAACGGGAATTGCAAATAACTCTTTTTTGGCGATCCAGCGAAACTGGCCGGGAAGATAAGCAAGCGTAATCAGAATATCAAAATCGCTCTGATGGTTTGCCATAAAGACCTGTGGCTTGCCCCGCAGCACATTGTCCCTGCCGATAACTTCGACGGTTGTGCCGCTCATCATCAGCAAGATCCTGGCCCAGATGTTGGCAACTTTATGAACATTGTTTTCCGCATTCGCAAAAAAAGAAAAGACGACAGCCCAGAATGAGAAAAAAGCGGTAACCGCCACGCCTAATGTAACTAAAAGCGCTGAACGAATCATCTGCCCCCTGTATATTTCTCCTTTATATTCCGGATCTTATCCACATTCAAAACTGCCTCTCTGAGCAGGCCGGCGACTTCTGCTTGTTGAGCAGCGGTCAGAGACTGAATCATTTCCATTTTTTCGCCCACGTTGTTCAGCTTTGTTTTTAAGTCCGCCAAAAGAGGCGACAGGTCGATCGGCGCCTCCGTGACGGGTCGCTTAACGGCCTCGATGGGTTTGCCGGGTTTCAACAAAACTTCTTCCAGGTATTCCGGTATGATCACGGGCAAACCGAATTTTTCCCGGATCAGCAACGCCAGGTTCTCTTGTGCGGATAATTCTCCATGCACCAGAAAGATCTGCATGGCTTTATTTTGAAAGTCCTTGAGCCAATCCAGCAGTTGATCCTGTCCCGCATGCGCGGAAAATCCGTTAATCGTAAACACTTTTGCCGCAACGGCAATGTCTTCGTTATGGATGCGTATTTTTTTCGCGCCGTCCACAATCTTGCGTCCCGGCGTACCTTGGGCCTGAAAGCCGACAAAAACAATGCTGGCGCCTGGCCGCCACAAATTATGTCGTAAATGATGCCTGATGCGCCCCGCGTTGCACATGCCGCTTGCCGATATCACGATTGCCGCTTCTTGCGTTTCGTTAATCCGGATCGAATCTTCAGTGGACACGGACATTTTTAGGCTGGGAAGCATCAATGGATCTTCGCCGTTTTTTAGCAGCGCCAGTGTTTCACCGTCCAGGTAGGTATGGTAATGGCGGAAGATTTCGGTCGCCTTGATGGCCAGGGGACTGTCCAGATAAACCGGCATATCCCTGGGCAGTTTTCCTTCGTTCAACAGGAGATACAGAGAATAGATAATTTCCTGCGTTCTTTCCACGGCAAAAGCAGGGATGACCACCTTTTCCCCATTCTGATAACTGAAGGCGATGGCCTGGGCCAACTCGTCTAGGCTTTCCTGTTCGCCTTTATGGTTGCGGTTGCCGTAGGTCGATTCCATAAACAAGAAATCCGCCTCATAAACCGCACTGGGATCTTTCACTAAAAGCTGGTTGGGACGGCCAACATCGCCGGAGAAAACCAGTTTTGCGACTGATCCGTTCTCTTCAATAAACAATTCCACAATGGCCGCACCCAGAATATGGCCGGCGTCTTGAAAACGTACGCTGATGCCGGGCGCCGGGCTGAACATCTCGCCGTACTTCCGTGTTTTCAGAAGCGGCGTCACCGCTTCCGCGTCTTTGGTAGTGTACAGGGGAACGGCATTTGCTTTCAACCCCGTGCGTTGCAGCCTTTTATTTTTTCCGCCTGCTTCTACTTCCTGGATGTGAGCGCTGTCCAGAAGCAATATTTTAACCAGGTCAACCGTCGGTTCCGTAGCGTAAATGGTGCCGCAAAAACCATTCTGCTTCATGCGTGGCAGCAGCCCCGAATGATCGATATGCGCATGGGTAATGATAAAAAAATCAATACGGGCGGGATCGTAAGAAGCAGTGTCCCAGTTTCGTTTTTCAATGGCATCGGATCCCTGATGCATGCCGCAGTCAATGGCGAAACGCGCTTTGTTCGTTTCAATAATATAACACGAGCCGGTAACCGTTCGCGCGGCTCCGAGAAATTTAATTTTCATAAAAAGTCCTTAAGTGAGGCGCTAGGTCATAGGCGATAGACAATAGATCGTTTGCTGTCCATGGCCCCTAGCCCGTTTCCTTTATTCTTTGCCTGCCTTTTTCAGTTTTTTTGCTTCTTTCTTTTCTTTGAGTGATTTGGCCGGTTTTTTTTTGGCGTCCTTTTTTACATCCTTGGATTTCGACATGCTCTAACCTCCATCTTAAATTTATTTATAAAGCTTAAAGATGGCCGGTAAAACACCGTCCATCCGAATAATCCTTACAGTCTTTACCCTTCTCTCATATTCTCCCTTTGCTGAGAAGGCTTCTTTCGATATCCATGATGGCTTTGCCCAGAGAGGTTTCCATTTTACGATCATTGGGACGAAACTCCACGCTGACATACTGAATATTTCTATTGGTTGCGTTGATATCCGGTTCCTGAACGTTGCGGACAACGGCATCGATATTGAAAACCGCATCGGCGGCAATGATAAGCTTGAAGCTCACCTTGTCATTGCGTTGAAATACGTGGCGTTTAGGGTGAATGAATTTTGCGCCGCCGATGGAAATGTCCAGCAAATTTACTTTTTCTTCTTTGTGATAGAGATGCAAAGATGTGTCCGAGGGAGGCTGGACCCTGAAATACATTCTAAAATCAACTGGCTCCTGTTCGTTCAACTTCTTCAACAATAGAGCTTCCACGGTTTTTTGCGACGATATTTCGTAATCGCCTATCAGATCAGTCAAATACGCCGAAAAACCAAAGCGTAAGGCACGGCTTTTATGAAACACCAAAAAAGTCGCCAAAACCCGCCGTTTTAAAAAATTTTTATTAAGTGCCGGCGATGTCTGTGAAATTGTAATAAATTTTTTATTGCAGTCATAGACGACCGCTTTCATGTAATGAGCATGCGGCTGATTAAACTCATTTTCAAAAACAATATCCAGAGGCATTCCAGGTTTAATCTCTTGTGTGTGCATGATTCACAATATCCATTTCCTAAAACAGAGAATTAAGTGAATTTTTATTCCATATCAGAATATGAATTGATTTTCTAGATGAAACTCTCGACATAAAACCCGGCAAAATCCGTTTTGATAAATCCGGCAAAGCAACTTCCTGATTATCGGAAGAAATCGGTCAGAAAAAAATCTTGACAAGCCACATCAGCCGATGCTAACCTCGCCGGAAATTTGTCAAGTAAGTACGCTTTAGAGGTGGCCTTTTTCAAGAAATGCCCGTTTTGCGAAAAAGGCGGTGACTTTTTTGACTCTTTGTGTTGATTTGGAGGAAAAAAATGAAGAGAATTTGGTTAGTTTTGCTGTCACTGGGGTTGATTGCCGCTTTCAGCTCGTCAGCGATGGCGGTTGACGTGAAGATTGCCGGCCAGTATTACGCGGCGGGAATGTACCTGGATAAAACATCACTGCATAAGAACAATTCTATGGTTTTCAAGTCATCAACTGACGCCATAATGGGTAACAAAACAGCTGTTACTCCCGGACCGAGCACGGCCTTCTATTATCAGCGGCTGCGCGTCGGCGCGGAGATTATTGTTTCTCCTGGTCTCAAACTCATTACTCGCGCAGATGTCATGGAAAGAGCCTGGGGAGCGGCGCGGTCAACTCCTTTGCCAACCAGTCGAAATGTCAGGACAGTTGGTGAAGGTGATTTGGGAGCTTTGCAGTCATATTCAAATTATCCCCAATCCGCTGGCACGGACGCTGAAAATGAAAACATTGCTTTCGACCTCGCCTATATCAGCTACCTTTCTCCGATCGGTCTTTTCAATGTCGGTTACATGCTGGATCATGTGTGGGGAACCGTTTTCGGCGACAGTTCTGTACCGACGGGCAGAATCGTTTACGGGATAAAACTGGGTGGCTGGACCAGCGCACTTTTATGGGGCAAAGAGTCTCAAATGAATTATGCGTTAAGATTCGCCGGCGAGCAGAGTTACCCGCGCGGGCAGAACCTTATTGCTAATTCTACGCTTGGTTTACAGACCGATCTCCTCAATAGAGCTGACGGCGACACCGATTTCTATTGCTGGGCTAACTATTACAGCTGGAAAAATGCCGAGGCCGGTCTTCTGCTCAGATATAACCGCATCGCCACGGTCAGGGGGCTCAGTGTTCCTTCTACTATTCTTGGGAGAGAAACTGGCTCAAATTATCATCAGTCCAAAGCTAATTCCTACATCGCTATTCCTTACTTCAAAGCCAAGGTTGGCCCGGTTGACCTTGAAGGCGAAATTGATCACATATTCGGACAATATCAGCACGAAGAGCCAGGTTTCGATGACACAAGAATCGATGTTTTAAATGTTTACCTGAACGCCCAGGCGGATCTGAACAAGTTCTATGTCGGCGGTACGCTGGCTTATCTGTCCGGCCAGGATCCCAATTCCGATGCGATTAAGAAATCCGGTCTGGACGGCGGTTTTGACTGGAATCCCTGCCTGATTATGTGGAATACCGAAAGGACACAATGGGCGGGGGGCCTTAATGGACACAGCGCCTACAAAAATTTACTGAACTATAACGTAGCCTCGACTTTTGACGCCACGATGAGCAATGCCTGGTTCTTCCAGGTCCGCGGCGGTATCCGGCCGGTGGAAAAGCTGGATATCGGCATGTCTGTTTCCTATGCGAATGCGGTGGTTAAACCGACAAATGATTGGCTTTACAATGATTATGGCTGGGAAGTGGATCTGACCGGAACCTACAAAATCACCAACAACTTGTCTTACATGGTGGGCGGCGCATATCTTTTCACCGGCAAATACTTCAAGGCCAATAGCGACTCAAACGAAGTCCAGGATGACTACCTGCTCCTCAATAAGCTGACCCTTACTTTCTAGGCTCAGGCTGTTATTGTTCCAAAATTCACATTATCCCCGGAAGGGCGCGCCCTTCCGGGGATTTTTTTGCAACTCTTTAAAAAGGAACCGCTTCTTCAATCCGCACGCGCAGTGTTGCCCGAATATATGATGAGAGAAAATACCCGCAAGTTTTTTCTTGATTCCTGTGAGCTGCTGAACTAAATGTCATGGAAAGAAATTTATAAATGAAAGGTTTATGTTTTTATGAGTGATGACAATCCCGGTGAAGGGATGGGTGCTCTTTTGACTGGTCCCTGTGACGAAATTCGTCTGGAAGACCTGAGTAACGAATTAAAAGCTGCCTGCGCGCACGCGGGCTGGCCGTCTCTGGCGCCGGTTCAGGCCAAATCCATTCCCTACCTGCTTTCCGGCCGCGATGTAATGATTCAGTCACGAACCGGAAGCGGCAAAACAGGCGCTTATTTGCTGCCGATCATGCAGAAAGTTGATCTGCAAAAAAATGTCGCCCAGGCGCTGGTTCTTGTTCCCACCCGTGAACTGGCCCTGCAGGTTTCGCGGGAAGCGGTGATGCTGACGGAGGGAACCCAACTGCGAACAGCGGTTGTTTACGGCGGCGTCGGCTATAATGCTCAACTGGAGGCTTTCCGGGACGGCGCCCAGCTGGTGGTCGGAACGCCGGGGCGTATTCTGGATCACCTGCTCAAAAACACGCTTTCGCTGGATCACCTGAGAATGTTGATATTTGATGAGGCGGATCGGATGCTGTCCATGGGGTTTTATCCGGACATGGTCAAAATTCGTAAATACATTCCAGCGGGCAAAATTTCGAGCAGCATGTTTTCCGCCACTTTCCCGCCGCAGGTGATCCGGCTGGCCGGCCAGTTCCTGCATAAGCCTGAGCTGTTGAGCCTGAGCGGCAACGAGGTGCATATCGCCGAAAGCGAGCATATCTATTACGTTGTGCCAGGCATGCGCAAGGAACGCTCGTTGGTCAGGATTATCGAAATTGAAAATCCCGCCTCGGCCATTATTTTCTGTAACACGAAAGATACCGTGCATTATCTTTCCGTCGTTTTGAAGCGCTTTGGATATGACGCCGACGAGCTAAGTTCGGATCTGGCCCAGAACGCGCGGGAAAAGGTGATGGCCAGGGTGCGCCGCGGGGCGCTCCGCTTTCTGGTAGCCACCGATGTGGCGGCGCGCGGCATTGACATTCCCGATCTGTCGCATGTCATCCAGTATGAACCGCCGGAAGATCCGGAAGCTTACATTCACCGCGCCGGACGCACCGGAAGAATGGGGTCGAGCGGCGTGGCCATTTCACTGGTTGCGGAAATGGAAAAATTTAAAATTCAGAGTATTGCCCGCTTTTATAATATTCGCATGGAAGAACGGCCGTTGCCTGATGACGATGAATTGGAAAGAATTGTCACGGAAAGGATCACCGCGCTGCTGGAGGCGCGCCTGCGCAATCGCGATAATATTCAAATTGAACGCATGCAGCGCTTTGCGCCGTTGGCCCGCAATCTGGCGCAGTCCGAAGAAGAACTTGCGATCATCACCATGCTGCTGGACGATTATTATCAGCAATCCCTGCATGCACCGCCGGTTCAACCCGCCACCGACCTGGCGGAAGGAGGAAACCAATCCAAGCCAATATCCAAGCGTCGGAACAAAAGACCGCGGACAAAAAATCATAAGGAGAAAATCCATAGCCATGAATCTTAAATTTTATCGTTTGCCGCGGTTTATATGTCCGGTCTTCTTCGGCTGTCTGTTTCTTTTTGTTTCCTGTGCGACAGCGCCGCCGGTTGCTCCACCCCAGACTCCGCTGAAACCAGCAAAAGTCGCCGTTGTGCTAGGAGCGGGAGCATCAAAGGGGTTTGCCCATATCGGTGTATTAAAAGTTCTCGAGTCTCATAAAGTTCCCCTCCACATGGTGGTTGGCACCAGTGTTGGCTCATTTGTGGGAAGTCTCTATGCTTATGGCTACAATCCCTATCAGTTGCAGACTATTGCTTTTGCCATTCAGAAAGATGATGTAGCCGATTATATTATCCCAGACAACGGTTTTATCAAAGGCGAGAAACTGGAAAATTTTGTCAATCAAAAAGTGAAATATACAACCATCGATAAATTCAGAATTCCCTTTTATGCTGTGGCCACCAATATTCAAGCCGGCAAAGAAATGGTATTCGGCCGCGGCAATACGGGCCGCGCCGTGCGGGCCAGCTGCTCCGTACCCGGTGTTTTCAATCCGGTCGTGATCGGCAATCAAGCGCATGTGGACGGCGGAGTCGTCAGCCCTGTGGCCGTTGATGTAGCCCGCCGGTATGGCGCGGACGTCGTGATTGCCGTCGATATATCGGCCAGTTTGTCTTCCGCCGCGCCGGCTGGCACGGTGGAAACAATTATGCAGGCAATCGATATCATGAATAATAAAATGGCGGTAATCCAGCTGAAAAACGCTGATGTGGTAATCAAACCTAAAGTTGGATATATCGGTTCCAGTGATTTTACCAAAAGGCACGAAGCGATCATGGAAGGGGAAAAAGCGGCTGCCGAAGCGATGCCGGCCATTTTGCAGATCATCGCCAAGCTGCGGCAGGAAGGCCGGTTGCCTTAATAGATTGACTTTTCAGGCGTCATGTTTTAGGAGCAGAAACAAATCAGGATAAAGCTATAAGGGATCGGTGAGTTTATGAAGAAAAGAGATTTATTGAAAAAAACTGTTGAACACATTGATATCAAAGCCATCAACGCCATGGAAATGATTGAGGCCATGAAGAAAATGTCCTTTTCCGCGCGGGATCTGGCCAATGCGGCAGATATTTACGACCGGATGCTCAAGGAAAAAAAATGCGCTGTTATTTTGACGCTGGCCGGTTCGACCAGCGCTGCCGGCTGCATGCAGGTGTACGTCGATCTGGTGAAAAATAATATGGTGGACGCGATTGTGGCGACCGGCGCCTCGATTGTGGACATGGATTTTTTTGAAGCGCTGGGTTTCAAGCACTATCAGGGCACGCCGTTTATCGATGATAAATTATTGCGGAGTCTTTATATCGACCGGATTTATGATACCTTCATCAGCGAAGACGATTTGCAGTATTGCGACCGCGCCATCAAGAAAATTGCCGATAAACTGCCGCCGCGTCCTTATTCGTCACGGGAATTTATCGCGGAGATGGGTAAATATCTGGTCAAACACGCCAAAAAGAAAAATTCACTGGTTCAGGCGGCTTACGAAAATCATGTGCCGGTTTTCTGCCCGGCGTTTTCGGACAGCTCGGCTGGTTTTGGTCTGGTTATGCACCAGGTGGAGCGTCCCGGTGAACACTTGTCTATCGATTCGGTCAAGGATTTTCTGGAATTGACAATGATCAAAATTTATGCGGGCGCAACCGGTCTTTTGATGATTGGCGGCGGCGTGCCGAAGAATTTTGCGCAGGATACGGTTGTTTGCGCGGAAATTCTGGGAAAAAATGTTCCCATGCATAAATACGCGGTGCAGATAACCGTGGCTGACGTCCGCGACGGCGCCTGCTCCAGTTCAACACTTAAAGAAGCAAATTCCTGGGGCAAAGTTGATTCCAGTTGCGAGCAGATGGTTTACGCCGAGGCCACCACGGTGCTGCCGCTGCTGGCCAGCTACGCCTATCATAAAGGCAACTGGAAAACGCGCAAAAAATGGGAATTGTCCGGTATTTTTGCCGATGAGCAGCAGATTCTCAAATTGAAGAAGTAGTAGTAGCAGTAGACGGCATGGCCGGTGAAACAAGGTCAGCTTTCAAGGCGAAACCCCTGTTCATTGAATAGTTTCAGGCAGACATCGACCACTTGCTCATCATAGAAATTGCCCCGGTTTTCCCGGATTTCGTTTAGGGCTTTCTCGATGCCGAGAGCTGGCCTGTAGGGTCTGGGAGACGCCATCGCCTCGACAACATCGGCGACGCCGATAATTCTTGCCTCTATAAGAATCTGGTTTCCGGCAAGACCGCGGGGATACCCGGAGCCATTCATTCTTTCATGATGTTCATAAACAATTTCGGCAATTGGGTATTTATACTCTATGTCCTTCAGGATTTCGTACCCGGCGATGGCGTGGTGTCTCAGGACGTTATATTCCAGAGCACTGATCTTTCCCGGCTTGCTGAGAAACTCCGCCGGAACGTATATTTTGCCGACATCATGAAGCATGCCCGCCGTATGAATGGCGTTGATATGGCTTTCGCTGAAATGCATTTCCCTGGCGATCGCCACGGCAAGTTTTGTCACCCTTTCCTGATGGCCCGCCGTATAGGGATCCCTGACTTCCACCGCCATGGATAAGGCGCCTGTGGTTTCATCCAGAACGCGCCGCAAGGTTATTTCCGCGGTAATGTCGATAACGGTACCCTGGTAGTAAATAAAATTGCCCCGCTCATCATGAATGGCCCGGACATTCATGGAAACCCATACCTTGGTCTTATCTTTTCTGTAAAATTGCGTTTCAAATCCTTTGACAAACCCATTCGGCGCAAGCAGCTTGATGAGTTCCGCGCGCCGGGACACATCGACATAAAGATTTTGAATATCCGACGTTGAAGCAATATATTCTTCCGGCGAAGCATAGCCCAGCAAACCGGCCAAAGCGGCATTGGCCATGGTGCATTTTCCTTCGATAGTGGTCTGGAAGATGCCCTCAATAGCTCCTTCGACGATGCTCCGGAATTTTGTTTCGCTTTCCCTTAAGGCTTCCTCGGAAATTTTACGTTCGGCAATTTCAAAGAGCAGATCCTCATTGGCCTTTTTCAACTCCTTTGTTCTTTTCCGAACCTCCTGTTCCAGCGCATCATGGGCTTCCCGCAAAACCTTTTCCGCTTCCTTCTTTTGAGTGACGTCATTGCCGATGCAGATGATTTCGGCCACTCGTTCTTCTTCATCCAGGACAGCCCTGTTTGTCCACAGAACCCAAATCTTATCTCCGCTTTTTTTTATGTTTTCATTTTCGTTAATCGCGTATTTTGTGGGATTTTGACAGACCGATCCGATGAAATCGGCCAGCTTGCGGCCGGATGATTCCACCTCCGGAACGATTGTTCCAATGATATTTTCGCCAATCAATTCATTTTTCGCATATCCAAAAAAATCACAGGCAAATTCGTTGACAAATATAATATTTCCCGATGTGTCCAGGCGAAGGATGATGCTGTTGGCAAGCTCCACCAGTTCACGGTACCCTGCTTCGCTTTTCCTTAACGTTTCGGCTGCATGTTTATACCGGGCTTCAGATTCAGAAATCCGTGTGATCGACTCGCGCATGCGCGTCATTTCTTCCAGCATTTGCTCTTTTGTCATGTTTTTTTCCTTCGTCATGGTTCCAGATCCTGCAAGGTAAAGCAATTTTCACTAATTACTGCTTATAATGGCCTCGATAATGGCCTTGCTCATTTTTGAAACATTGTCCGCCAGATCGGCTTCACCCCTTGAAGTAAAGCGTTTTCTGAAGATAATCATTTTTCGGGCTATGTTGACCACCATGCAATTTGTGATAATTTCCGCGCCTGTTTTTTCGATATTGCCTGCAATGACGAAATTCAGTCCAAGTCTCGAGCCGATATCAAGAACGTTGTCGGGATGGTCATTTTGCTGAAGATTGTTTCCAGACAGGAATAACTCAAGGTCTTTTTTGCTGAGCATGGCGAATGATGACTGCATTTTCGGATCATTCGCCAGGATATTCGTTACGGCGACACTTAAACCGGCGGCATCTATACTGAGGGGTGTAAAATAAAAAACGGCGACATTATGCCGTTGGCCGCCGCTGGAAACAAGACTTTCCGTCGTGCTTTCCAACGGCCGACTTTCACCCCGATTCATGATTTTTTTATCAGCGGCCGATTTGGCGGCGGAAGCTTTGTCCGCAACGGAGAAACTATAACGGGCGGAGACGACATAACCGTTGCGTTTGTAATTATAATATGCCCTTACTTCGTATTTTCCCTGAGCAGGGGCGTCAAAGGTCAAATCGCCTTCGCTGACACCGTCAGGCATGTATTTGTAGTCCCCCGCATCATCGTCACGGGCGTCCGCCGCTACGATACATATCCAATCATGATTGTCGCCCGGCGCATTGCTAAAACTTACACGGACGGTTTCACCTGTTTCGTAAATATCCTTGTCGGTTTTCACCTGTCGCCCGGAGCCGGCGCAGACGGCGCTGCAAAAGACGATTATGCTCATGAAAATGATAATGGATATGGCGTGGCTATTCTTCATGGCGGTTGATTTCATGCTGCTAGCGGTTATTTTTTAGCTTTTTTTGCCGGCTTCTTGGCGCTTTTGCGAGCCGCCGGTTTTTTCCTGGCAAAGATGGAAGCAATGTGCTTGTCCTCTTCTTCTCCCACCGGCTCTTTTCCAGTCGTTATTTGCGCTGACGAATTATCCTCCGACCAGTTGAAGATCACGTGTTTTTCATTGCGCAGCATATCGATCATAGAAGAAAGATCAGATCGGTGAAAACTTAAAAAAACAGTGCCGTTCAGGTTTTGCCGGGGAGGAGGAAGAGGAGGCTTTCTTTCCACAAACGCACCCATGCACAAAAGCTTGTTTAGCGCGTCAAACAGATACAGAAATGCGGCGTTTTCTCCGTTGATATTGCGGAACTCATACTGATAATTGGTTATTTCAGCGCTGACATTCGGCATGGGGACTCTCCTCTGCTATTTTAGGGCTTTCCGGTGCTTATTTTTACTGAATTTGACCATGAATTGATTTTAAATTCAATATGATTTTCAGATGCTCCATTTATTTGTTTGATGAGCGATTCCGGATTCATTGCGCATAACGATGATTTACCGGCGCTGCAAATCATGGCTCCATAAAATGGCCTATAAAAATATTGCCTGCATGGCAAAGGTATGGTAGCTTGATAAAAAATATTCCAGATCATGGACGGTGGGGAGCTAAACATGAACATACGAGTGTTGGGTTGCCACGGATCGCAGTTGCCTAATCACAATACAACAAGTTTTCTGCTTGAAAAAGACACCTTAATCGATGCGGGAGCTGTAACGCAAGTGTTGACCATGGAAGAACAACGCCGGATAAATTTTATTTTTATCACGCACGCCCATCTGGACCATGTTCGCGACATAATGTTTCTGGCAGATAATCTTTATTACGCGAATCGGGAAAAGCCATTGATCGTTTGCAGCAGCAAGGGAATCATTGAAAACATCCACCGCCATTTGTTTAATGGCATAATATGGCCTGATTTTTCCAGAATACCCAGCGCCAAAGCGCCAATTATTAAATTTGAGATTCTTACGCCCGGCAGAAAAAAAAGGTTAGGTGATTTTCAGGTGAAGGCGATTGGCGTTCATCATACAATTGAAACCTTGGGATTTGTGCTGGAGTCAAAAGGGAAAGCGGTCCTTTTTCTGGGGGATACAGGTCCCACCGATAAAGTCTGGAAAACCGCCCGTGCGATAAAGCAACTGAAGGCGATTTTTATTGAAACATCCTTGCCCAGTCACATGCAAAGCACAGCAAATAAAACCGGTCACCTCACAACGGCAACCCTGGCGGAAGAGTTGAAAAAGCTGCAAGGCGTCAAACCAGAAGTTTACCTTTACCATATGAAGCCCCAGTATGCCGAAGACATTTGCCGTGAAGTCATGGCGCTTCAGGATCGAAAAATCCACATCACCGAAGACGGTCAAGTTATCCGAATTTAATCAACCGGCGCCGTCATGAACAAATTTAACTCCGACGCCTATCTTTCCGGCCTGAATGTGGACGTCATGCATTTTGGCGTGGAAGCGATTACAGCGCTTTTAGCGAGATTCGGGAATCCGCAAAACAGCTATAAAACCATTCTGATTGGCGGCACCAACGGTAAGGGGTCAACCGCCGCAATGGCTGCTTCCATACTGAAGCAGGCAGGTTATCGGACAGGGCTTTACACCTCGCCGCATCTGGTCAATGTCCGGGAACGCATCGCCATCAATGGCAAAATAATCCCCCTTCGCATATTCAACGGAATTCTTGCGGAAATCCAAAATCACGTTATTGAGCCGGTGACCTATTTTGAGGTTTTAACCGCGGCAGCGTTCACTTATTTTCAAAGGCAGCAGGTTGATGTCGCTGTTATGGAAGTCGGACTGGGCGGCAGGCTGGATGCAACCAATGTCTGCGTCCCGCTGGTTTCGGTCATTACCAACATCGGACTGGAGCATACAGCTTATCTGGGAAATACGCTGGCGGCCATTGCCGGGGAAAAAGCCGGTATCATAAAGCCGGCCGGTGTCTGCATTACAGGGATAACCCAACAGAAAGTAGCGCGGAAGCTGATGTCCATCTGCCGCAGGAGAAAATCAGCACTTTACCGTTTGGGTACGGATTTTAAAATGGTCAAACGCGCAAATGGTTTGCCTGACTATTTGGGAATGAGCAGGCGGTTGAGCGGTTTGGAAATAGCCCTTTCAGGCAGGCATCAGTTGTCCAATGCGGCGCTGGCGCTGGCCGCTCTGGAAATTGTTGAAACAAACGGCCTGGTGATCAGTGATTCAGCGATCCGTCACGGGTTGAAAAATACGCGCTGGGAAGCCCGGATGGAAATCCTTTCCACCCGGCCGCTTTTTTTACTTGATGGCGCGCATAATCCTGCCGGCATTAATGTTTTGGCCCGTGCATTGCGGAATGAATTTTCCTGGCGCCGCTTGATTCTTATTTTTGCGGCATTGTCGGATAAGGATTACGAAAAGATGCTGAAAAAGATGGCGCCCTTGGCTGCCGTCGCTATTCTGCCGCCGCTGGAAACGGGGAGGGCTGTTTCCCCGCGGCGATTGGCGGGCGTAATCAAGGAGCCTGGCTGCCGGCCTATCATGGTTGACAGTGTTTATCAGGCTGTTCGGCTGGCTCTGGAGATGACGGATGACTGTGATATGATTTGCGCCGCCGGTTCGTTTTATCTTGCCGGCGAAGTAAAACAAATATTTCCAGAAATTATTTGTTGTGGTAAGGAACACATCGTTAAATAAAAATAAGGCTTTGAAATTTTGAAGATCTCATCAAGGCATTTTTGGGCTGCTCTTTTTTATATGGCTGATTTCTGCGCCAAGAAACTGTGCTTGTCAGGGCGGATGAAGATGAAGTCTTCATTTCTGTTGTTTGGGCTTGCGGTGCTGTTCAGCATGTCTTTTTCCGTGAATATACGGATAAATGAAGCGTCGGCAGCTATTGTCTCGCCTGTTGTTACGGTCAAAGCAAAAACTCCGTCTGTTTCAAAATACATTTCCCTCCATAAAAAGGCCAGGCGTGATCATTCACCGGGCATGCCTTATTACAAAAAAATCAAAAAATACCAACGGGTTTCTTTCGCTTCCCGGCAGCGGTCCATTGCCGGAAGAAATCACAAAATGCGAACCCGCAGGACGTTATTGTCCCATCGTAAAACCTTCATGAAAAAACCTGTTATTTTGGCGCAAACCGTTTCTGCGGTATTAAATGACGGTTTCCCCGGAGTTTTTCCTGAAAATGGAAAAATGACGGACGTTGCGCCGCCGGAACCATCCCAAGAGGAGGAAACTACTCTGAAGCAGAGCACCGGTCCAATAAATCAGGACAAAACCATCAAAAAAGAAATGGTCATTGCTGAATCGGCCAAGCTTTTATCTCCTGTCACGGACGCGGAGAACCTTGTTGATGCAAAGGCCCCTGAAGCGCAGGTGAAGATCGAAGCGGACAATCTGTCCTACGATAATGAACGGGACGTGTACCTTGCCGAGGGCAACGTCGTCATCACTTACGGAGACGGAGAGTTAACCGCAGCGACCGCAGAGTTTGATCGCAGGAATAATTTGGCCACTGCCCAGGGTGGCGCGTTTCTGAAGATGGCCCAGGACACCCTGCAGGGTGATAAAATTGTGGTGAACGTGGATGATAAAACTGGTGTCGCTTACAACTCCAAAGCCTTTTACGCACGCAACCATTTCTATATTAAAGGGGACAAAATCGAGAAAACCGGCGAGAACACCTACTTCATTGAAAAACCGGCTGCCACAACCTGCGACGGCGGCGATCCGGCCTGGAAAATTGCCGGGAGTTCAATGAAGGTCACTCTGGAAGGATACGGTATGGTGAAGCATGGCCGGATGCTGGTCAAAGGCGTGCCTGTGCTCTATTCGCCGTTTATTCCGTTTCCGGCAAAAACCAAGCGTCAGTCGGGATTTCTGCTTCCCTATCTTTCCTACTCAAGGGATAAGGATGGCCTTGATGTGGAGGTTCCTTTCTTCTGGGCCATTTCTCCCCAGATGGATGCAACATTTTATTCGCGGTACATTGAAAAAAGAGGTTTCAAGGAAGGCGCGGAGTTCCGGTATTTCGCAGGCGACAAGTCTTTCGGCACTCTCTACGGCGATTACATGGAGGATAACAAGCGCGTAACCGAACAAAGTAATAACGGTTTGGCCCGTGACTGGCAGGAAATGCACCGGCGTTGGTCCTATTATTTGAACCATCAGACGACTTTTGATCCGCAGTTTTATGTCCGGGCAGATGTGCGCCGTGTTTCCGATCCCTGGTATTTCCGTGATTTCAACTCTCATAATTACTATCTGACAAATTATGCCGCTTCGGAGGAAGATCCTTTCCGCAAGGTGCCCTTTCAAGGCAATGAGTCCCTGCCCTATCTGGAATCGACCGTCCGCCTCTTCAAGGGATGGAATAACTATACCCTGATGGCGCGCGTCAGATCCACGGATGATTTTTCGGCGGTGAATAACGACCGGACCTTGCAGCAGTATCCGGAAATTGTCGTCAACGGCATCAAACAGCCGCTTTATTCAACGCCAGTGTATTTTGACTTTGCGGGCACCTATGATTATTTTTATCGCGGCGAAGGGCAAAAAGGCCATTATGCAGAGATTGCGCCGACGCTCTCTCTGCCTTTTAATATTTCACAGTACGCAAAAATTACGCCGCAGATAACCTTGCGGGAGCTCTACTGGAACCGTGACGATGCTCAGGCCGATTCTGGCAATCGAAGCGGCGACAGGACCGTGATCAATGCCGGTCTGGCCGTAAGCAGCAGACTTTCCCGTGTATGGAACGTCAATATCCAAAACTGGGAAAAGATCCGGCATGAAATCAAGCCGGAGGTTTTTTATTCCTATATTCCTTCCATTCGGCAGGACAATCTGCCCGATTACTTGCCATGGTTCAATTCCTTTTTAAATAACGCCCTGGCGTCGGACATCGGCAATGCCAATTTCACGGAGCAAAACGCGGTAGCCTGGTCGCTGACCAATACGGTCACCGCCCGCCTGAAAGATAAAACCGGCGAGCGCGGTTATCTTGAACTATTCCGTCTTAAACTGTTTCAGGTATATGACATTAACGAAGCTAAAAAAGATATGGCGGGCGTTACGGCGGAAAGGCGTCCCCTGTCGGACATCGGAATGGAGCTCGATCTGAAGCCCCATCCCTATCTCTCCTTCGCGGCCCGCAATAAATACAGCACTTACAACGGCTGGAAAGAAATGAATTACGATTTGGGCGTCAGCGACCGGCGCGGCGACCGGCTGACGTTTGGTTACCGCTACACGCTGGATTCCGTCGAAGAAATGAATATGGACTTGAAGGCGGTCATTACGGAGCATCTGAGCGGCAGATTTATTCACCGGCTTGATCAACTCAACAATAAAACGGTTGAAAGCACGGTTGGACTGATCTATACGGAGCAATGCTGGGGCGTGGGAGTGGATTACACCAAAACACACGATGATGAACGCGTCATGTTGAAAATATCCCTGGCCGGATTGAGTACAATGGGATTTTAGAGGACAGCCAGCGTCCGGATTAAAAATTGGTAATATGTTTCTTTATGCAATATATCCTTGATGAGGGCTGGTTCTAGCCGTAAATCCGCAACCCAAATCTTCTTGACACCCTGTCGCACTGCTCCTATACTCGAAAACAAA
>CAZBGE010000034.1:0-26612 GCA_964491435.1 uncultured Smithella sp. | reverse complement strand
TTCCACGCCGGATTTCAATATTGATCTTTACTTTTGTTTGTAAACCCAGAAGTCCCCCCCAAGGTAAATTTGTTATCCACACAAGTATTTGATATTACTTAAAAACAGAAAATAAGAATTTCACTGTTTTCGTCCTGTCTCGACAGAACAAATTTATCCCTGGAATCTTCTTGACACACAAGGCCACATTTAATATACGTAAAAGTAAGTTCTTAATAAAAATATCATTTTCGATATTATGGCGGTGCAGTCATTGAGGAACGTGGCGCCGGAAAATATGCATTAAGTAATACGGGGCCTTTGAGAAGCTTGGTTCTTAGACTTTTTCATTTAATCACACATCTATGGAGGATGGCATCATGAAAAAAATCATTTTTATGGCACTGGTGTTCTGTTTTGCTTCAACGGCCCATGCGGGATGGCTGGATAATGTGAAGGACTCCGCCAAAAGTGAGCTCCAGAAAAACGTTCAACAGAAAACCCAGGAAGTCACGCCCGAACCATTGAAACAGGGTAACGGGTCCCAGTCGGTGTCGCCGTCAAACAAACTTGATATCCCGGGACTATCGCCTGATCAGGCAAATGCGAATGCATGTTCTAAGTATGTCCATGAGGATTATAAAAAATCAAAGAAGGCATTGGAAGAAAGCAAGTTGACCTGGGGTTCTTCTAAATATCTGCCAAAACAGGAATGGATTGAATATCTTAAGGGCAGGTATCCCAATGTGAAGAAAAAAGATTTCTACCAGCACTACGGCAAGTGGTTTGGCAAAAGCTGCGCCTATGTAGACTTGACGTGCAGACCCAATGAGCCAGGGTGCGATATACAAATGAAGTGCCTAGACAACTATACCAGGAAGGGAGGAAAGACCTGTCCTCCCAACTTGTGCAGTTTCGACGATACGAAATGCATCGAGCCTTATAAAGCACCGGAACAATAGACCATAATTTCATATGAGTAAACCCCCGGCTATGCCGGGGGACTCTCAGAGTTTGACAATCCCAGGAATACAGGAAAATCTCCGAACTGTGACCCGCTCAAAGTTTACAGTAAAGGAGGCAAACAGTGGGAAATTTAGGGAGCTTAAATCATACAAAGTGGGAATGCAAGTATCACATGGTATAGATGCCAAAATATCGGAAGAAGACATTGTATAAGGTTAACAAAGCATCTTTATCTTTTTCCAGGTACTGGGTCGCTTTGGGATATTTGGCTTCATACGTCTGCACAAAATCATTAAAGTGGCGCCGGGCTTCATCCTTGTTATCTGCCTGCCAAATCTGATGCAATTTGGACCTGGCTTTGGCTTGAAGGCTCTTGGGCAAACTGTTCAGAACATTAGCCGTTTTGTGGACCCAGCATCGCTGCCAGCGGGTACCATCATAAACCTTGCTTAACGCTTTCCAGAAACCTAAGGCGCCGTCACCAATTGCCAGTTGTGGCACAGTAGTCAAACCTCTGGACTTCATATCTAAAAGCAATTGTTTCCATGACAGCTTTATTTGTTCTCTCTTGAATTTCAGGTGAGAATAAAATCATCCTGGAAGTCCCCCTACTTAGTGTTGCGAATGAATCAATTTAATGGTAAGTGTCCCTCCATCAAGCATAAATTGCTGAAATTAATCAAGGATGGAGAATCATCATGAAAAACGTGGAAATGTCGGTGACGGATCATATTCTGACCATCAAGGTTGATCTGACTAAGGAATTTGGACCATCTTCTTCCGGTAAGACCATTATTATTGCGAGCACGGAAGGAAATATTTCCATTCCCGAGCATGAGGATAAAAAAGTGGGATTGAATGTCTATCGCAAGAAATAGTAAAATTTTCAAACGATTCCAAAAAAGATTCCGCAAGCGGCCTCAGCCATCCGACATCGGCGACAGTATGCCAAACCGGCTGCCCCGAAGAGAATTGTTGAACGGATTCGAGTCTGACGAAGCATGAAAACCTGTATTCCGGGGAAAAAGCGCCGTATCGACGGCGACGGCGATGACGCTGGAGGCTCAGCAAATCAGCCGTTCCCCGCAGGCGGTAAATATTGCTTGCATTGCTTTTTTATGTATGGTAGTTGGCGTCCTGTCACTGAAAGTAGTTTGCTGAAGTGGGCTTCCGCCCACTTTTTTATTTTCTGAAGTGTCTGATATGTACGACGATTTAAAAGATAGGATATGGCGGCTGGCCGAGCCAATAGCGGCGTCCGAAGGGATGGAGCTGATTCATGTCGAATGTCTGAAAATGCATTCCCGTTGGGTATTCCGGCTTTTTCTGGACAAGGAAGGCGGCATTTCGCTGGATGACTGCACCCTCATCAGCAATCAGTTGGGCGATATTCTCGATGTTCATGACCTGTCCCGCGGGCCCTATACCCTGGAGGTTTCGTCGCCTGGCCTTGACCGCCCCATTTCGCGCGATCAGGACTTTATAAAATTCAAGGGAGCCAAGATAAAAATCAAGACACTTGTCAAGATTGACGGCGCAAAGAATTTTCAGGGTATATTAAAGGATTACGTGGAAGAAAACGGCCGGAAGATTGTCCGGATCGATGTAGCGGGAAAAATTTGCAACATACCAAAAAAGGAAATCGCCAAAGCCAATCTGGTGGATGACACAGCAGTCGCCATAGAGTGGGATAAAATGCCGACAGGCTGAAATAAATGCAGCCCGAAAGACAAAAAGGGAGGAATTTGTAAATGTTTCAAGAACTTAAACGTCTGATTGAGCAGATGGGTAAGGATAAGGGCATCGATAAGCAGATCATTACGGAAGCCCTCGAGGCCGCCATGATGACGGCGGCGCGAAAAAAACTGGGGCAGAATGTGGATATTGAAGCCCACTACAACGATGACGCCGGAGAAATAGAAGTTTTCCAATTTAAAACAGTGGTTGATAAGGTTCTGGATCCCGAAACACAGATTTCCAAAGAGGACGCCAGAAAAAATCTCGATGAGGATGCCCAGCCGGGCGACTCTCTGGGAATGAAAATCGAAACGAGTTCTTTTGGCCGTATTGCCGTTCAAATGGCGAAGCAAATCATTATTCAGCGAGTCAAAGACGCAGAGCGGGACAATATTTATGACGAATACAAAGACCGCAAGGGGGAATTAATCAACGGTTTTGTCCAGCGCTTTGAAGGCGGCAATATTATCGTGAATCTGGGACGGGCGGAAGGCGTGGTGCCGCCCATGGAACAGATTCACCGTGAAACCTACAAGCGCGGCGAACGTATCCGGTCTTATTTGTTTGAGGTGAAAAAAAATACGAAGGGGGCGCAAATTATTCTGTCACGGACGCACCCCGCATTTCTCAAGGCGCTTTTTGAAGTGGAGGTGCCGGAGATTTCCGAAGGACTCATTGAAATTGTCAGCGTAGCCCGCGAGCCGGGCAAGCGCGGCAAGATTGCCGTGAAAGCCAAGGATAAAGACATCGATCCGGTGGGCGCCTGTGTGGGAATGCGCGGCACACGGGTGCAAAGTGTCGTGCAGGAATTGCGCGGTGAGAAAATCGATATTATTCCCTACACGGAAGACGCAGCCAAATTTGTCTCAAGCGCTCTCTCTCCGGCCAAGGTCAACCGCGTCTTTGTCGATGAAGAAAACCGGGCCATGACCGTGATTGTTCCGGATGATCAGTTGTCGCTGGCCATCGGTAAAAACGGTCAGAATGTGCGTCTGGCGGTTAAGCTGACCGGCTGGAAAATTGATGTAAAAAGCGAAACCATGGCCGCTGAAAAAGACGATGGCCGCAAAGCCCTGACCAGAATTCCCGGCATCGAACCGGCAACGGCCGAAAAGCTGTTCGCCCTGGGGATTAAGAGCATCGCGATGCTGGCGGCGATGGAAACGGAGACGCTTTCCGCAATGCTCGGCGTCGATGAAAGAATAAGTGTGGAATGGATTGCGGAAGCTATCAGGCTTCTGGACGAGGAAACAAATAATCATGCAAAAGCGTAATCTTTTAGGCGCCTAACATTTAACTTGAGGGAGTTTCGGGAATGGCGAAAAAGCGAGTTCATGAGTTGGCCAAGGAACTTGGCCTGGAAAATAAGGATCTGATTGCTCATCTGGAAAGATTGGGCATTACCGTCAAATCCCATGCCAGTACTTTGGAAGATCACGAGATCGAAAGAGTCAAGGAGGACTTGCAGGCCACCTCGCCGCGGCAAATTGTCGAAGAAAGAATTAAAACCACGGTTATCCGCCGGCGCGCGGTGCGCGCGGCGGTGGAAGCCACCCCGGAACATGAAGAAGCGGCGCCGGAAAAAGGAAAGCCGGACACAACAATCCCGGCGGAAACCCCCGAACCGCCCAAAGCCCAGGAGGAGCCGCCCGTTGTTGAAACTGTAGCCCCTGTCGAGGAAGTAAAAGCGGAGACGCAGGTCGTGGAAACAGGAAAACCGGTCGTTCCTGAAACGCCCGTTCCTCCCGCTCAGGAAGCCCCGCCCGCCGAACCGGTTGCGGAAGAAAAGCCGGTACCGCTGACGCCGGAAGCGCCCCTGGAAAAGCCTAAAAAACCGCCGATCATTCTCCCTGTGAAACCGCCGATGATGTCCCGGCATAAAATCACCCGGCCGGAGGAAAAAAAGGAAATTCCGGCCAAACCACTTCTTGTGAAACCAGGCGAGAAAATTATTGCGCCGCCACCGGAAAAAAGCATCAAAAGAGAATTCGAAAAGCCCAAGAAGAAAGGCAAGGGGCCGGTCGAAGTTTTTATTGAAGAAGAGAAAGAAGCTCCGCGCCGGAAGATCCTGGAAAAGAAAATTGATAAAAAGTTGAAAAATGTCGACGAAGAAAGGGAAGTGGTATTCACCAAATGGCGCGAAGAGAAAAAAGCGGCGCCGATTAAAATGAAGAAAACCGAAATCACTGTGCCCAAGGCCATCAAACGGCGCATCCGTATCGGGGAAACGATTACCACGGGCGAACTGGCGAAAAGGATGGGTGTCAAAGCCGGCGAAGTCATCAACAAATTAATGGGCATGGGCGTAATGGCCACCATCAACCAATCCATTGATTTCGACATCGCCACTCTGGTCGCCTCCGAATTCAGCTTTCAGGTGGAAAAGACGGAACTCGAATTTGAGGACACCATGCTGAAACCGGAAGCTATCGCGGAAAACCTCAAGCCGCGCGCACCGATTGTCACCATCATGGGTCATGTTGACCACGGCAAAACCTCGCTTCTGGATGCGATCCGCCAAACCAATGTGATTGACGGCGAGGCGGGAGGCATCACGCAGGCGATCGGGGCATACCATGTTCACATTAACGACCGCGACATTGTTTTCCTCGATACTCCCGGTCATGAGGCTTTTACCGCCATGCGCGCGCGCGGCGCCCAGGTGACGGACATCGTGGTTCTGGTGGTGGCCGCGGACGACGGCGTGATGGATCAGACCATTGAAGCGATCAATCACTCGAAGGTGGCCGGCGTACCCATCATCGTGGCGATCAATAAAATTGACAAGCCGGGCGCTGATCCCGAAAAAATCAAGCAGGCGCTGACGGAATACGGTCTACTGTCCGAGCAGTGGGGCGGCGAAACGATTTTCAGCGAAGTTTCGGCGAAAAAGAAAACCGGTATTGAGGAGCTGCTGGAGATGATTCTGCTGCAGGCGGACGTTCTGGAGCTCAAGGCCGATCCCGATCTTTCCGCGCGCGGGATCATCATCGAATCCAAACTGGACCGCGGCCGCGGCCCGGTGGCGACCGTGCTGATTCAGCAGGGAACCCTGAATGAAGGAGATGCCTTTGTCTCCAAAACCGAATTCGGCCGCGTCCGGGCGATGGTGGACGATCAGGGCCGCCGTGTCAAGGAGGCGGGTCCGGCGATGCCGGTGGAAGTCATCGGCTTTTCCAGCGTGCCCCAGACAGGCGCGGAATTTATCTGCGTGGAAGACGAGAAAAAAGCCCGGAATATTGCTGATTACTGGACAAGAAAAGCACGGGAAAAAGAGCTTTCCGCATCCTCTAAAATCACTCTGGAACAGCTTTACCAAAGAATTAAAGAAGGCGTCAAAGACCTGAATGTCATTATCAAAGCGGATGTTCAGGGCTCTATTGAAGCAATTTTCGACGCGTTGCATAAACTCTCCACGGAAGATGTCCAGCTCAAAGCCATTCACAGCTCAACAGGCGCCATCAGCGAAACAGATGTCATGCTGGCCTCCGCATCCAACGCGATTATTATCGGTTTTAACGTTCGTCCGGATGCTCGCGTAAGTGATCTGGCGGCGCAGGAAGGCGTGGAAATCAAACTCTACGACATCATTTACAACGTCATTGCCGACGTGCGCGCAGCGATGGAGGGCCTCCTGGAACCGGAATACAAAGAGGTGGTGCAGGGACGAGCCGAAGTCCGGGAACTTTTCAAAGTGCCCAAAATCGGCATGATCGCCGGATGTCATGTGACGGACGGCAAGATCACCCGCACGGGCGGCATTAAACTGGTGCGGGACAGCGTGGTCGTCTTTGACGGGAAAATCCAGTCTTTAAAAAGATTCAAAGACGACGCCCGGGAAGTGCTGGCCGGATTCGACTGCGGCATCGGCATTGATGGCTATAATGACATTCATCTGGGTGATGTGATTGAGGCGTATATAACCGAAACACTGGAAAGAAAACTGTAAACCGGTTTATGAAAAGAGCGGCATGGTTATCGGTTACGGACTAATACAATTACGGATTCCAGAATCCGGTTCTTTGAAGGAAAAACGAAGCGTTTTAAATAAAATCTTGAAACGCTCGCAAAATGAATTTAACATTTCCATCGCCCAGGTGGGTGATTTGGATCGTCATCAATTTGCCTCCATCGGATTTGCACTGGTCGGAAATGATTTACGCTACATCAACGGAAAGGTCGATCATCTGCTGCGGTTTATCGAAAGCTTACATGTGGCGGAAGTGTTGAACTCGAAAATTGAAATCATGACGGTTTCCGAATTTCCGGAAACTGTGAACGGGAATGCAGGCAAATACGATGAATTTTAAAAGGGCGGACAGAGTCAGCGAGTTGATTATGGCGGAAATGTCCGACATTCTATTCAAAGTCGTCAAAGACCCCCGCCTGCATGCGGTAACGATTACAGCCGTCAAGGTTTCGGATGATCTGCGCAATGCCAAGATTTATTTTGTCGAAATGGGCAAGGATGAATTAAGCGAAGAGATAGAAGCGGGATTGAGCAAAGCCAAAGGGTTCGTGAGACGTGAGTTGGGCCATCGCCTGCAGTTGCGTTTCGTGCCGGAAATTCTGTTTGTGCACGACAAGTCCTTCGGCTACGGCAACCGCATTGAGCAATTACTGGCCGACATTGCAAGGGAAGAAAAACATGATTAAAGAAATCATTGCGGAGATTTCTTCAGGGAAAAAATTTCTCATTACGGCCCATGTCAGATTGGACGGAGACGCGCTTGGCTCGGAACTGTCTCTGTACCTGATGCTGAAAGGTTTGGGCAAGGAGGCGGTGATTTACAATCAGGACACCACGCCCGAGCAATACCGGTTTTTGCCTGCTGCTGATTGCATCGTTCATGACCTGGAAAATATCGAAACTTACGATGTCGGTTTTATTCTGGATTGTTCCGAGCTGGAGCGTCTGGGTAAAATATCCGCAAACGTGGCCAAGATTAAAAAGCTGATTAATATTGATCACCACGTTTCCAACAGCGGTTTCAGTAATTTGCAGCTGCTGGACACCCGTGCCAGTTCCACAGGTGAACTCCTTTACCGCTTGATGCGCATGATGAATGCAACATTAACGAAAGAGATCTGCACGAATCTGTATGCGGCGATTTTAACGGATACAGGCGGTTTCCGTTATTCCAACACGCACCGGGAAACGCTTCGGGCGGCGGGCGATCTGGTAGAAGGCGGGGCGAACCCGCAATGGATTTCCGAAAATATTTATGAAAGCGATCCGCCGGCCAAGCTTCTGTTGCTGGCCAGGGCGCTGGAAACACTTTCGCTGGATATGGAAAGCAAGACTGCATCGCTGGTTGTCACCTGTCAGCATCTGCGGGACGCCGGCGCAACGTTGGAGCAAACGGACGGCTTTGTTGATATTCCCCGTTCCATAAAGGGAATTGATATTGCAATCCTTTACACCCAAATGGGTGAAGAGCAATTTAAATTGAGCCTGCGGTCCAAGGGCGGGGTCAATGTGGAAAAAATTGCCCGAAAATTCGGCGGAGGAGGACATATAAACGCCGCCGCCTGCCGGATTGACGGTTCCATTGACGATATCCAATCGCGCGTGCTCGAAGCGATCAAGGAACTTTAAGCGCCTATGAATGGTATCGTGGTGATTGACAAGCCCGCGGGTCTTACGTCCCACGATGTCGTAAGCAAAGTCAAAAAGATTATGGGCGCCCGAAAAGCAGGGCATACCGGAACGCTGGATCCGATGGCGACCGGCGTCCTGCCGGTCTGCCTCAATGAAGCCACAAAGCTCGCGCAGTTCTTGATGGCGGAAAATAAAACCTATCGGGCGACCATGCTGCTTGGGGTGCAGACGGATACACAAGATACAGAAGGAACGGTCACGGAAAAGTCGGACCGGGTCGTCTCTGAAGAAGAAATTCTGGCGGCGCTGAAGGAATTGGTAGGAAAAATATCACAGACGCCGCCCGCTTTTTCCGCGCTGAAACATAAAGGGAAGCCTTTATACAAATACGCCAGGAAAGGAGAGTTTCCCGAAATACCAGCACGGGAAGTGGAAATATTCAGCCTCAATGTTCGGGACATCTCATTCCCCTATGTAACGTTTGATATTTCGTGCTCCAAAGGCGCCTATATCCGGACCGTTTGTTCCGACATTGGCCATTCCTTGGGCTGCGGAGGATGTCTGGCCGGCTTGCGCAGGCTGCAGAGCGGTTTTTTTACCGAAGACATGGCGGCGCCCCTGGAAGATGACACCGCGGGGGAAATCAAAAGGAAACTGCTGGCCAAAATCCTGACCATGGCGCAAGCGCTGCCGGCATTCGCCGCCATTGAAATCAGTGAATCGCTGGCGGATAAACTGAGAGCCGGATTTCAGCCGGATATAGAAATGATGAGGCAAAATCTTCTTCCTTTTCTTGCGGCTGGAGATATGATAAAGTTTGTTACTCAAGATGGTGATTTGGCGGCTGTGGCCAAAATGCTGTTGCCGGTAAGCGCGATGGCCGGACAAGAAGAAAAAAAACAGGCAGTCAGGATACTCAGGGTATTTAACAGAGTGAACAAATAAACAATTGAAAAGAGGAATTAACCTAGAGGGAGGAAAGAAGCGTGTTAACTTTGGAAAAAAGAAAAGCATTAATTGAGGACTACCGGATCCACGAAAAGGACACCGGTTCACCGGAGGTACAAATCGCTCTTTTGAGCGCCAGAATTGAATATCTAACCGAACACTTTAAGGCGCACCAGAAAGATCATCACTCGCGTCGCGGTTTGCTGAAACTTGTCGGCCAGAGAAGAAGATTGCTCAACTACATCAAGGAAAATGATGTGGAGCGTTACAGAACCATAATCAAACGTCTTGGCCTCAGGAAGTAACAAGATCGGTTCAAGGGCGGAAGGCAAAAGTGTGACCGATTGAACAAGTATTGCTCAATACCTGCGTCAATCGGCTTTTGCGTTTCGCCCTTGAATTTCCTGTTCTGGACAACAACCTAAAAGAAAGCAGAGGAAATTAAATGAGTAATGATTTTAAAACGGATTTTGCGGGGCGTAATTTTACGATTAAGACCAATTACGTAGCCGCGCAGGCGGACGGTTCCACGCTGGTTTATTACGGCGATACCGTTGTCTTGTTGACTGCGGTGTCTTTAAAAAGCGTCAGAGAGGGAGTGGATTTTCTGCCGTTGACCGTTGATTATCAGGAAATGACTTTCGCCGCCGGTAAAATTCCCGGCGGCTTTTTCAAAAGGGAGGGACGTCCTAATGAACGAGAAATTTTAACATCGCGCATCATTGATCGGGCGATTCGGCCCCTGTTCCCCAAGGGATATTATTCGGAAACGCAACTTGTGGCCACGGTGCTTTCCGTGGATAAAGAAAATGACCCGGACGTCGCGGCTATGGCCGGAGCGTCCGCCGCTCTGGAAATATCCGACATCCCGTTTAAAGGCCCGATCGCCGGTGTCCGTGTCGGCCGGATCAACGGTGAATTTATCGCCAACGCATCAGCTGACAAAATGCAGGAAAGCGAATTGAGTCTATTCCTGGTAGGACGTAAGGTTACGCCGGGCAAAGCTGGCCGGTCTTACGACGTGGAGCTGGTCATGATGGAGGGCGAAGCCAAAGAGGTTGCGGAAGACATCATTGTTGACGCCATAAAATTTGGATTGGAATCAGTCCGACCGGTCATTGATTTACAGGATCGGATGCGCGCGGAAATTGGCAAAGCCAAAAGACCGGTGAGGGAAGAAACGCCGGACGAAGATCTCATCGCCCGTGTGCGCGCGGAAGCTTTACCCGGCCTGAAGGAAGGCTACAACATGCCGCGCAAGCTGGAGCGCTACGCTAAACTGGCCGATGTCCGGGCGGCCGTGATTCAGGAAATCGGCGCCGGCGACGCGACACTGGGCAAAAAAGTCGCGGCGATTATCGAAAATATGGAATCGCGCATTCTACGCGACATGATTCTCCAGGAGAAAAGGAGAATCGATGGACGATCTTCAACCGATATCCGTCCGATCAGTTCGGAAGTCGGCATATTGCCGCGCGCCCACGGCTCGGCGCTGTTTTCCCGAGGCGAAACACAGGCACTGGCTGCGTTGACTCTAGGAACCTCCTCGGATGAACAGAGAATGGACTATGTTGGCGGAGAAGAACTCCGTTCCTTTTTACTGCATTATAATTTTCCACCATACAGCGTGGGCGAGGCAAAATCGTTGCGCAGCCCCGGCCGGAGAGAAATCGGCCACGGCGCGCTGGCGCGCAAGGCGCTGGTCCCCATACTGCCTTCCCCGGAAGACTTCCCTTACACCATCCGGATTGTTTCGGAGATTCTCTCTTCCAACGGCTCATCCTCCATGGCCACAGTTTGCGGCGGAATTTTATGTTTGATGGATGGCGGCGTACCCGTAAAAGACATTGTTGCAGGCATTGCCATGGGCCTTCTCAAAGAAAGGGATGAAATCGTCATTCTGTCCGATATTCTTGGCGATGAAGACCACGCCGGAGACATGGATTTCAAAGTCTGCGGAACTGAAAAAGGCGTCACCGCCATGCAAATGGATATTAAAATTGATGGTTTGACGGAAGAAATCCTTCGTAAGGCGCTGGCGCAAGCACGCGCGGGAAGAATCCACATTATCGGTAAAATCCGCGAAACAATGACTTCGCCCCGCACAGACATTTCTCTTTACGCGCCGCGCATTACCACCGTTAAAGTAAAGGAGGATCAGGTGCGCACGGTCATCGGCTCCGGCGGCAAGAACATTCGTCAAATCATCAGCGAAACAGGTGTCACCATTGATGTGGAAGACGACGGCACCGTGACCATTGCCTCCGCCGATGCTGAAGCGGCCGCCCGCGCCGTGGCGATGGTGAGATGGCTGACGGAGGAAGCGGAGGTCGGCAAGATCTACCGCGGCACGGTGAAGAAAATTGTCGATTTTGGCGCCTTTGTCGAAATTCTGCCCGGCACAGAAGGTCTGCTGCATATTTCACAAATCGCCAAGGAAAGAATCGCCAAAGTCACGGACGTATTACAGGAAGGTGATGAAGTCATGGTCAAGGTGCTGGAGGTTGACAAGTCCGGCAAGATTCGTCTCAGCCGCAAGGAAGCGCTGGGCGCTGAAGTAAAATAGTAAAAGAATCCGTGCCCGCCAGAAAGTGGACACGGATTCTTTATCCTCTTTTTCATGGAAAACCTTAAAGTTTACATCCAAAAAATTGCGGGAAACAACGATATCCCGCTGCCGAAATACATGACCTCTCAGGCGGCGGGCATGGACATTTTTGCAGCCGTTTCTTCCGATGAAATAATTTTGCCCGGGCAGCGCAGAAAAATCCCGACAGGCATCGCCATTGCTTTGCCCGAAGGGTATGAGGCGCAAATCAGGCCCAGGAGCGGCCTGGCTATTCATCAAGGCGTCACGCTTTTGAATTCTCCCGGCACGATTGACGCCGATTACAGAGGTGAAATTGCTTTAATTGTCATTAATCACGGCGACGAGCCTTTTTTGGTGCAAAGGGGCATGCGATTGGCGCAAATGGTGATTTCCCGTGTCTGCCGCACGCAATGGATCGAATCCGCCGAGCTCAATGAGACTGAGCGAGGCGGCGGCGGTTTCGGCCATACGTAAGCCGTCTTTCCCTCCGGTTTTGCATTTGTTTTGAAACAGTGATATGGAAAAGCAAAAGGCAATAGATGTAGTCCATGAAAAAATTTAGAGTTAAAAAAACATTTCAGGAAATCAACGAGAAGATCAGGAAGGGACAAGCAGTTGTCGTGACCGCCGAAGAAATGATTGATGTGGTGGAACGTCACGGAGCTGTTGAGTCGGCCAGACGCATTGATGTCGTGACAACCGGCACATTTGGCGTGATGTGTTCTTCTGGCGCTTTTCTGAATTTCGGCCACACATCTCCACGCATCCGGGCATCCAAGGTCTGGCTCAACAATGTCCCGGCTTATGGGGGTATCGCAGCCGTGGATTGTTATCTGGGCGCAACGGAAGTCGTAGAAGGCGACCCCTTGAATAGTGTTTATCCCGGCGAGTTCAACTACGGCGGCGGCCACGTCATTGAAGATCTGGTGTCCGGCAATGTCGTCAAATTAAGAGCCGAAGGGTATGGAACCGACTGCTACCCGTCGCGTAAATTCGAAAAAAACATCACAATTAATGACTTGCGGGACGCCATTCTCTTCAATCCGAGAAACGCCTATCAAAACTATAATTGCGCCGTGAACCTGTCTGATACAACCATTTACACTTATATGGGCATGTTGCGTCCACGCATGGCCAATGCATCTTATTCCTCATCCGGTCAATTGAGTCCCCTGTTTAATGACCCTTACTATCGCACCATCGGTGTTGGAACACGCATTTTTCTGGGTGGAACCCAGGGGTTTGTAACCTGGCCGGGCACGCAACATAACCCCCATGTGCCCAGACATCCAAATGGCACACCCAAAGAAGGCGCGGGTACGCTTGCCGTTATTGGAAATTTGAAGGAAATGAGCCCCGGATGGCTGGCCGGCGCCAGTATTTTAGGATACGGCGTTTCCCTGTTCGTGGGCATCGGTATTCCCATTCCCATTCTGGACGAAGACATGGCGCGCTTCACCGCCGTGAAAGACGCAGATATTTATACTCAAGTGTATGATTACAGCATGGACTATCCCAAAGGCAGTCCCAAGCCTCTGGCCGAAGTCAGCTATCAGGAACTGCGCAGCGGAGTCATTGTCATCGATAATAAAAAAGTGATTACCGCGCCTTTGTCCAGTTACTATAAAGCGAATCAAATCGCCAACATCCTGAAAGACTGGATCGAAAGCGGCAAATTTCTGCTTGGTGAGCCGCAGCAGATTTTACCTTCCGTTAAGATTAATTAATATTAAATAATTTTCATAGTAGTTAATTATTTTTCTTGACTTTTTTTTTTGATTGTAGTTTTTTTGAGTACACTAGAAAGTGTTCTTTTGAAGGACTATGGAAAAAAACAAGAAAAATAAGGTAAAAAAGTTTCGAGAGTCCATACCGCTCAGTATCTCGCAACTTGCACGGATAGCCGAGTTGACGCCGCAGACAATTGCCAAAATGGAAAAGGGCTTACCCACCAGAAGAAACTCAGAACTGAAAGTAGCCAAGGCTTTAAAAAAAGCCTATGAGGAAGTGTTTCCTCAATAAAAACACAAGGTGTTCCATGACATGTCCACTGGAGGAGTTATTGATTCATGAAGATTGGTTGGTATTTTGTCGTCTTCTTGTTTTTGATGACTCTTTTAATCACTTTTGGCAACAGAGGGGTTGTTGATAATTATTCCATGGAAAAAAAACTGGCTCACCTGAATAAGGAAAACAATAAACTGGAGAATCAAAACAGGGAACTGGGGAAAAAAATACTTTTATTGCGGAGCGATCCGGCGTATATTGAGGCCATCGCACGCAATGAATTAGGAATGGTCAAAGAGGGAGATGTTGTTTACCGACTGGCGAAGTAATGGAAAGTTGAAAAATATTATAACGGTGCTTCAATGGATCTAAAAGAATTATTTTCAGGAACAAAAAAGCTTGTCGGTTTGGACATTGGTTCGAACTCCATTAAATTGGCGGAAATAACCAGTTCATCGAAGGGTCATATTCTCAACCGGTTCCGCCAAATTCCGGTTCCGCCTGGAACCATTGTGGACGGTGTTGTCGAAAATCCTAGTTCATTATCTGCGGTCATCAAGGAACTTTTCCGTAATTCCGGCTGCAAGGGAAAAGGAATTGTTACTTCCCTTTCCGGAAGTTCAGTTATTGTTAAAAAAGTGTCCTTGGCACAGATGGAAGAGTCAGAACTGCGCGGTCTAATCCATGACGAGGCCGGTAAATACCTTCCTTTTGACAATATGGATGACGTCAATTATGATTTCCAGATTCTGGGCGATAATGAGTTTAACCCGAATCAAATGGACGTCATTATTGTGGCCGCAAAAAAAACCGACGTTCACAGTTACTTGGATGCAATTACGGCAGCCGGCCTCACAGTAATGATTATGGACGTGGATTCTTTTGCTCTGGAAACCATGTATGAAGCAAATTATGATTTTGAAGATGATGAAATTATCATCATTGTTAATATTGGCGCAAACTTGACCAACATTAATGTCATTAAGAGCGGCATGTCCATCTTCACAAGAGATTTTACCGTCGCGGGAAACGCCATCACCGAAGGATTACAGGAAAAATATAACGTATCGGCCGAAGAAGCGGAAGCCATGAAAACGGAGGGAGCCTCCGAAGATCAGAACAGCACGGAACTGAACAATGCAATTTTAGATTGCGCAGAACCGATCTGTTCGGAAATCGAAAGATCCGTTGATTACTTCCGATCGACCTTTGGTGGAAATGAAATCAAACACGTATATCTGTCCGGAGGATCGGCAAGAATTCCCGGTTTAGCCGAACATTTATCGCAAATATTGAATATCGAAACGGAGTTGATTAATCCCTTATTGAAAATCGGTTACAACAAGAAAAATATTGCCGCAGATAAGATCGACGCCATCAAAACCATCGGCGCTGTTGCCATTGGATTGGGTTTACGAAAAATAGGTGATAAATGATTAAGATTAATCTTTTACCTTACCGTGAAAAAGAAAAAAAAGAAAATCTTGCAAGACAGGTTGTATTGTTCGCCGGATTATTTATTATTTTTATCCTGATCCTTGCAGGAATCCAGATATTTTTGTCTTCGCAGGTGACTGATTTGGAAACACACCTTGCGGACGCCCAGCAGACCCTGAAAGTTTTGGATGGAAAAGTTGGAGATTTGGACAAGTTCAAGGCCAAAAAGGCTGAAATGGAGTTGAAGCTCGGCGTTATCGGAACGCTGGAAGAAAATCGTTTAGTGCCGGTAAAACTTCTGGATGACCTGTCCATGCTGGTTCCGGCAAAAAGCATCTGGCTGACCAAAATTACGCAAAGTAGTAATAGCCTGACCATTGAAGGTATTGGCCGTGATAATATTGTCGCCGCCGACTTCATGAAAACCATTGAAAATTTCGCTCCTATTCAGTCGGTTGATTTGGTTTCGTCAAAAAAAGTAGAAATTGCAGGCACTACCTTGCAGCAGTTCATTTTTTCCTGCAACATGAAAAAGGGATTTTAAATTATGCCCATCACCATGAACGATATTAAAAAATTGCCTCCCCAGGCCAAGGCCCTGATTGTCGTTTTAGCAATTTTTTTGATAGGCTATCTGTATTATTTTTACTTCTTATCAGATACCTTAGCTAAAAAGTCTCAGCTTGCTCAAGAATATCAAGATATTCAGGAACAAATCCAAAAGAAGGAAAAAGTAGCAAAGCAATTGGACAAGTATAAAGCGGAGGTCGCGGCATTAGAGGAAAATTATAAAGTAGCTTTATTAAAACTTCCCGACCAGCGGGAAATCCCCGGCCTATTTCATTCCGTCGCTCTGGCCGGGCAGGACGCCCGTGTAGAGTTTTTGTTGTTCGAGCCAAAAGCATCGATTCCCAAGACCATGGCCGATGCAAAACCCCCGAAAATTTCCGAAAAGCTGAAACCTTCCGATGTGCAGCAGGCAGAAAGGGAAAAGGCCGCCGCTGAAAAAAAAGCGCCGGCGAAACCGGGAAAGCCAGCACCGGAACCGGAACCTTTTTATGAGGAAATTCCAGTAAACGTGACCGTGTCGGGAAATTTTCAAAATATTGTTCAATTTTTCGAAAAAGTAGCGAAACTGCCTCGTATTGTTAATATTTCAGATATTTCCATGGGGGATCGAAAAGAAGTCAAGGGGCGGGGTTATCCCATCTCCGCATCCTGCACCGTGAAAACCTACATGTTTGTGGATAAAGAAAAGAAAACAAGTGAAAAGAAAAATGAAAAAAAATAATATGATCATTTTGTGCAATTTCTTGATTCTTTTTGCGGCGGTTTTTTGCGCTTTTGGCGCTGACGTCAATAAGACATCTGAGCAAACTCAAGTAACATTGCAGCAAGCGCGTGTCTTATCGATTTCACAAAATGTCTATAGTTACAACCCATTGGGGAAGCCCGATCCATTTAAACCTCTTGTTGAAGCAAAGGTTGCCACGCCTGTAAAAAAAGAACTCAAACCGATAAAGACGAAAGTAGAATCCATTTTTCCGCTGCAAAAAGTTGAGACAGAAAGTTTCAATCTTGTTGGCATTATCGGAGATCAAACGCGTCGAGTGGCCATTGTTGAAGATTCAGCCAAAAAGTTTTATCCGCTTGTTGTCGGAACAAGAATTGGTCTTCGCAACGGGAAAGTAAGTGAAATCCTGTCGGATCGCATAACAGTTGATGAGTTGGCCGGGAAAAAAGTTAAAAGAATTGTTTTGAAACTGCGCAATAATTAGCGAGGTACAGTCATGAAAAAATATTTATCCAAAATAACTCCTGTTTTCATAATTCTTTGTTTTTTATTATGTAATCCAATAGGAGTGTTTGCCGATATAGAAACGGAAAAATCTCCGGCTGGTTATCTGGAAGATATTTCATTTGAAAAGTTATCGGGCAGGGAAAGAATAAACCTCGTTGTTTCCCAACAACCCTTCATTGCTCCTCCATCCATTCAGGCGGACAACAGTCTGCTTGTTAAATTGGAAAACATGTCTGTACCGGAAAGCATGCAGCAATCCTTAGGAAAAGGACAGTTGCTGAATGTCACGGATGTCAAGGCCCTGCAACGGACAACAAACGGCAAACCTTGGACTTATCTGAAAATCAATCTCAAGGAAACCGTTCCCTATTCCATAAGACAAGAAGGCAATCTTGTTATTGTTGATTTTAATATTTCCAGTGTGGAAGCAAAGTTAAGCACCGAGCATCGGAACCAATCCGGTGATGCGCTGTCTGGCGCTAATCAGGACAATGAATCGAAAAGACCGGCACGTTCGGAGGCGACAAACAAATATATCGACAGAATGATATCCGTAGATTTTCAGGACGCCGATATTAAAAGTGTTTTGCGCCTTATGGCCGAGTACGGGAACACCAGCATTATTTCCGGCGATGATGTTAAGGGCAATGTGACGCTGTCAATTAAAAACGTACCGTGGAATCAGGCGCTGACTTCTATATTAGATATTAAAGGCCTTACACAAAAGCAGACTGGCGATGTCATCAGCGTGATGACTTTGGAAAGAAAGAAGAAGGATGAAGCCGACAAACGCACGGCAGAAGTGGAACAAGAAAAAGCGGAAGAAGCTCGTAAGGCCAAAGAGCAAAAATCGAAAATTGAGAAAGGAAAGTTACGACAGATTCTTATTGAGGCAAAAATTGTGGAAGTCACGGAATCGTTTGGCCGCGATCTGGGCATACAATGGGGCTTCGGTAATTCACAGTCGGTGGGAAATTACGGATTGGGACTTTCTGGCGGGTCCAACTCTAAAAATGCGCTGAATGCCCAAACCATGACCTATCCTCCTGAAATTACGTGGACAAAAGCAGGAACCACCGATCCCTTAACCATGGCGGCAGTAAATTTTCCGGCAGCGGTAACAGGACCGGCCTTCGGTCTCGTCTTCGGCAATGCCCGCGGTTTTATTGAAGCTCAACTCTCAGCATTAGAAACAACGGCTCAAGGCAAAATCATTTCATCGCCTAAAGTTGTTACCATGGATAGTGTCAAAGCCGTCATTAAGCAGGGCGATGAAGTTCCTTATGTTACAAAAGGAACGGCAGGCAGCGCCGACACGGTAACTTTTAAAGAAGCTGTTTTACGATTGGAAGTTATGCCGAAAATTACCGATGAAGGCCGGATTTCCATGGAAATTAAAGCAACCAATGACACGCCGGATTACGCTCAGGGCGAAAAACTTCAGGGCAATCCGCCAATCCACAAGAATGAAGTAGAATCCAAAGTTGTCGTGCAAGACGGAGATACGGTCGTTATCGGCGGCATCATGCGCAATCAGGAGGATAAAGCTGTATCCGGACTTCCCTTTTTTTACAAGATTCCGGTCTTGGGATGGCTGTTTAAAACGGAGAACCTCTCAACTTCGAAACGACAGTTGATGATCTTTGTCACGCCAAAAGTATTAAGTGACTCTGGTTATGTTGAAGATGAGTGCAATACCACTCTGGCCGACAAATTAGATCGTTGCCGTAAATCAAATTAAAAAAGAATATCCCGCCCCTCTCATGAGCATGGCAAATTGACGACACCATGAAACTGAAAATATTCATTTTATTATCCGTATTGTTTGGCCAGTTATTTCTTATGTCCTGCACCAGCTCGCCCTGGCACCGGGATCAGGCAGATGCGTCATTAAAAAAGGGGAAGGCCCTGATTGAAGCCGGACAATATATCGGCGCGCTGAAGGAGTTACTGGAGGCGGACAAGAATGCTCCCAATGATCCGGAAATAAATTACAATTTGGGAATTGCTTATCTTGGACGAGGATTGCGGGACATGGCCATGGAGCGTTTTCAGAAAGCCGTGTCCCTGAAGGAGAATTATTCTGAAGCCTATAACTATATGGGCGCCATTTATATGAGCATGGGACAATGGCAAAAAGCAATTGAGTCTTTTGATAAGGCGCTGGCCAATCACCTTTATATGACCCCAGCACTGGCTCTTTACAATTCCGGTTGGGCCTACTACAACATGCAAAATTACGATATGGCCATGTCCCGCTACCGTCAGGCATTGACGGAGGACAGGATGTCCGTCCTGCAACCGGAAATTGAAAAAAACATCGGTTTAATTTATGTAAAGCAATCAAATTGGATGCAGGCCAAGGCGCATTTTGAAAAGTCAGTGAACTTGAACCCTTCTCTTTACGACGCTCATTTTTTTCTGGCGGAGGCATATTTAAAAATGCACGACACAACCAAGGCCCAAAAATCCTTTCAACAGGTAATCAAACTTGCCCCCCAATCCCCTTTTGGGCAAAAATCACAAGAGTACTTAAAGTCTTTGAAATAACGGACACTTGATGGACAATCAACTCTTTGAAAAAGACCGTCTGGCTTTTCTTAATCAATTCGACAATCTCTTTCAGAACAAAATGTACGCCGATGCATTGACTCTCACAGAACAAAGATTACAAAGACTGCCCATGGACGCCGATGCCTATGCAGCGGCAGGCGGGGTGTTGATGGCCATGAACCGTATGGATCAAGTCCGGAATCTGCTTGGCGATCTTGAAAAAACGATTTCCGCTCTGTCCAGAATTCATGATCGTTTAGGGAAATTATATACGAAAAAAATTTGCGAAAGAGACGCGTTTTCACAGGATCATCTGATTATTACACTGTCAGAATGGCTGGAGAATATTCACCGGATCAAAACCCATGCGGCAAACACTAAATAATCTTCATCTTTCCAGAATTCAAAAGCTGCAACAACAATTCCGCGACTATCAAGTTGAAGGCATCCTGTTTTCCAACATGAACAATATCCGTTATCTGACGGGATTTACCGGCAGTGAAGGCGCTCTGATCTTAAGCGCGAAAAGCGCTCTTCTCCTTGTCGATGGCCGTTACACGACACAGGCGAGATCGGAAGTTCAGCCAATTCCCGTCATCCAATATTCAAATAAAATTCAGTGTATTGAGCAAGCGGTGCGCGATCTTCACTTACAAACCATCGGCTTTGAAGCGGCTTTTGTAACCGTGGAAATGTATCACGATTTGACACAGAGGATCAAAAAAGCAATGTTTATCCCTCTTGACAATTCATTGAGACTGCTGCGCGCCCGCAAAGACAGGCAGGAAATTGCCGCAATGAAACAAGCGGCGGCGATCGCTTCCGAAGCCGTCGCTTGGCTAGCAGGCTTTATTAAACCCGGTTTGACGGAACTGGACACAGCTTTTCAACTGGAAATGGCGGCGCGGCGCGCTGGCGCCGAACAGCTTGCATTTGAAACGATTGTTGCATCAGGAGAGAATGCGGCGCTTCCTCATGCCAAGCCAACTAACCGGAAAATTAAGAAGGGAGATTTCATTGTTATTGATTTCGGCGTCAAATATCAAGGCTACTGCTCTGATGAAACCTGCACATTCGCAATTGGGGAATTGACAGCTCATCAAAAAAATGCTTATCGTGCGGTTCTGAAGGCGCACGACGAGGCGATCTCCGCCATCAAGGCGGGAATCGCCGCAGCTGATGTGGATGCTTTGGCGCGCCGCGTGCTGGGTAAAAAGTACAGCCGCTACTTTGTGCATGGAACAGGTCATGGCGTCGGTCTGGAGGTTCATGAAGCGCCTCGCTTGGCACCTGCATCCCAGCATGTACTGGAAGCCGGAATGGTTGTTACGGTTGAGCCAGGTCTTTATTTTCCCGGTTTGTGGGGCATCCGGATTGAGGACACGGTTTATGTGAAAAATAATTGTTGCGAAATTATTACCAAGATGAACAAAAATTTTACAGTCATTAAATAAATTAAGAGGTTAACCTGTTATGAAGGTATTTCCAGAAGACCTGCTTTACAGTCACGAACATATTTGGGTGCGGGTTGACGGAGACATGGCCACATTGGGGATCACGGATTACGCACAGGAGAGTCTTGGAGAAATCTTATCCATCGAATTTCCGGAAATTGACACCTATGTGGAACGTGATGAAGCTTTCGGTTCTATTGAATCCACCAAGGCGGTTGTTGATCTGATAGCATCGGTCAGCGGAACAATTGTCAGCGTCAACGAAGATATAAATGACGACATCGGCATCATCAACAGCGATCCTCATGATACCGGATGGCTGGTCGTCATTGAAATGGATGATATGGAACAACTGAATGATCTTCTGGACGCGGCGGGGTATCATGATTTTATCATGCAGCAGGAAAATGGCTGAACCCCTCTTATGACCTGGCGCTTGATCACGTATCGGCCATGCAATGCTTTCGAAAACATGGCCATTGATGAGGCCATATTCCGGGAAACCATTAAGAATCAAAAGCCGCCCACTTTACGTTTTTTCGGATGGCATCCCTCAGCTATCTCCATAGGCTATTTTCAAGACCTGAAAAAAGAGATTAATGTTCACCGTTGCCGGTTGTCGAGTGTGGATGTTGTCCGGAGGATAACCGGAGGCAAAGCCGTTTACCATCGGGATGACATCACCTATTCACTCACAGCGGGAAAGACAGAAAAGCTGTTCCCTGATAATATAATCGGAACCTATGAAAAAATAAGTCTTTGTCTGGCGCGCGGCCTGTCCTTTCTGGGCATCCATGCGCAACTGGCTAAAGTGAACGCCGGCATGGCGGTTGGAGAACCGGATATGTCGCCCGCTTGTTTTTCGACGCCGTCCGGCAACGAACTACTGGTAGCCGGCAGAAAAATTTGCGGAAGCGCGCAAACGCGAACGCAGGGCGGTTTTCTTCAGCATGGATCGCTGATGATAACCTTTGACCCCATGGAAACAGCCGCCTTGATTCTTTCAACGCAGGCGCCGGAACAGTCCGAAAAGCTCAGACGCGCCGTTACGTCGATCAATGAAATCATTCCTTCACCGGTCAGCACGGAAACCATCGCGACGTTTTTACAAAGAGGTTTTAGCGATGAACTGGGCATCACTCTGACGGAAGAGCCTCTTACACCTGAAGAAAAGGTCTTGAGCCGTCAACTGGTTAAGAAGTACCAGAGTGACGTCTGGAATTGGAAACGAAAAAAAGAAGGCGGGCAATAGTTATAACCTGCCGCAATTTATTTCAGTTGCAATTTTTATATAAATCGCATATAGGAGCTAGTATGTTGTGTTGGGCGTCATTTTGAATAATTGTATCAGCCGCCGCACACGGGAAATTGTCTGCGGAAAACCGCGGGAAATTCACAGCGAAACGAAACTTGCAAAATGTTTTGTCAAAAGTGATTTCCTAGCAGGGAGTGTGATTTAAAACTTATTGGAAATTACAGGGTAGTTGACGGCGGGGGAAATGTCCGCGCCGGGCTGCCCTTTTTTTGCGCTTAAAAGATAAATTATAAACACTTAAATAACATAACCATTAACAAGGAGGAATCAAATTGGAAGTAAAAGTCATTGACAATGATGTGGAAAAAGCTCTGAAAATTTTGAAAAACAAACTTTCGAAAAGCGGATTATTCAAAGAATTAAAAGTCCGCCGGGCCTATGAAAAACCATCCGTCAAGAAGAAGAGAAAAACCATCGAAGCGCGCCGCAGACTGGCCAAAGTCCAGCGCCGCCGCAGTAATTAATACTTGAAAAAATGGAAAAGCAATACCTGATCGATGAATTGTCCAAGGAAGAATCCTGGCGGATCTTTCGTATTATGGCGGAATTTGTAGATTCGATAGAGGTGCTTTCAAGCGTCCGTAACGCTGTGTCTATTTTCGGCTCGGCCCGTGTCAAACCGGGTGATCTTTATTATCAAAAGGCGGAAAAGCTGGGACAGCTTCTGGCGCAAAATGGATTTGCCGTCATTACCGGCGGCGGTCCCGGGATTATGGAGGCGGGCAATAAAGGTGCGGCGGAAGCGGGCGGCCAATCCGTGGGGATGAATATTAAATTGCCTTTTGAGCAGAGACCCAACCCCTATGCCAATCTGCAGCTTGACTATAAATATTTTTTCATCCGCAAAGTCATGTTTGTTAAATACGCGGTGGCTTACGTAATTATGCCGGGCGGCTACGGTACAATGGATGAATTTTTTGAAGCATTGACCCTGATCCAGACCAAAAGAATGAAAAGCTTTCCCGTCATCCTGATGGGTAGAGACTACTGGCAGGGGCTGTTGGACTGGTTGAAAAACACGATGCTGCAGGCTAAAATGATCCTTCCCTTTGATATCGAAATGATTCAAATTATTGATGAGCCGGAAGAAGTTGTCAAACATATCAAGAAATACGTCATTGTTTAAACGCAAACTGTTCCTTCTTCGCGGGTCTCCCGTATGACTCTGGAAAAAGCCATTCTGGACTTGAAGAAGGGAAAAGTCTCTCCCTGCTATCTTTTATACGGCGAACAGGAGTATCTGCTTCAGGAAGCGCTCCACCGGATAACGGACATTCTTGTGCCTCAAACAGATCGTGAATTCAGTCTTTTCATGCTTGACGGCGAAAATACTGATCTCGACCTGCTGAAAGACCACCTTCTGACTGCTTCACTTTTGGGCGGCCCGAAAGTTGTCGTCGTCAGGAACACCACCATTTTTCAATCGCGTGAAAATCTGAGCGATCTCATCCGGAAAATTCGTGACAATATCGATGAACACCCGGATAAAGCCGCCCGGTTTTTCGCGGCCTTTTTGAAACTGTCGGGTTTTGCCTGGGAAGACATGCAAGGAGCAGGATGGCAAAAGATCACCGATGAACAGTGGAGCAAAGCAGTGGAGGGAGATTCGGGAGACGACCGGAGCAGGTGGCTGCCGAAAATTGTCGAAATTTGCGCCAGCCGGGGAGGGATGGCCGGAAGCGTAACAGACGCAGCTGAAAAATTCGAAGCGCTGCTGACACAGGAGTTTCCAGCGGGAAACTGCCTGATTTTCACCGCTGAAACAGTTGATAAAAGGAAAAAAATTTTTAAAATCATCGAAAAGGCGGGCTTTGTTTTACACTTTGGCGAAATCAAAAATGAAACAGTCAGCAAAGAAACGCTCAAGCAGGAGGCGCAAAAACTGCTGGGCCAGCATGGAAAAAGCTTGTCTCCCGCAGCCTGGATCTCCCTGGGCAAAAAGACCGGATTTCAATTGCGTCCATCGTTGAATGAAATGCAAAAACTCATTTCATTTGTCGGCAAACGCCCTGTTATTGAAGAAAATGATATCGAGGCCGTCGTCGGTAAAACAAGAGAAAACACGGTTTTTGACTTAACCAACGCCTTGAGTGAAAAAAACGCGGCGGCCGCGCTTTCAGCGCTCAAGGCGTTATTGGATCAGGGCGAACATCATTTGATGATTCTGACCATGATTAGCCGCGAAATCCGCCTGCTTTTACAGGCCTCGATTCTGGTCCGGTCGGGCAAACTGCCCGGCCTCAGCTCCCACATGGAATTCAGTTCTTTTCAGAAAAACATTTATCCCGCCGTGGCGGAACTGGCGGCAAACATTTCCCGCAAGGAGGATTTGCTGGTCAACAAGCACCCCTTTGTGATTTTCAACGCGCTGCGCAATTGCAGCCGGTTTTCTTATCCGGTACTGCTGAATTATCTTGATGATTTGCTGGATATGGATCGCGCCATGAAATCTTCGGCTACGGAACCGCAGCTGCTGCTGGAAAATTTTTTAATTAAAGCCTGCGGGAAACCATCGTGATGCCATGTGGGACGGGTCTAAAGACCCGGACTACATTATCGACTGTATTTTGGCGTAGTGCATACCTTCAGGCGCGCTGACCGCTTTATTTTCGCAGTCAATGATGAACAGCCAACATCAATATTTCTCAAAAAAAAGCCGGCTCTGCATCAGAACCGGCTTTTCCGTCCTCTGGTCGCAGCTCTTAAAATTTATAGGGTGAACTCAGTTTGCACGGCTGGACATCGCCTTGCGAAGCCGCCAAGCGGAAAATTTGCTCCGCACGCGTTTCTGTGCCCGCAACTTTAGTTGTTGCGCGCAGTCTCACAATGGTCCAGATGGCGCTTTGCTTTGGATAATTGAGGTTGAAAGTAGCCACGCCGTTTTCATCGGTCGTAACTTTTGACGGCACAGTGCCGGAAGCCGAATTCACAGGAGTAAGGACACCGTCTTGCGTCCCAGCATACAGTGTCGTTTTCGTTTTATCCGCATAATAGTATCTTGCTCCATCTTCGGGTGGAGCAGGATTGGTGTCAAGAAACAGGTTTTCATTCCTGTCCTCACCCCAGAAGGTTCCCAAAGTTCCTCCGTTGTCGGCATCGACAGCACAGGCAGTTCCCGTACTCCAGGCGATCGGCCAGACACTGAGGCTGACATCCGCATTGGCAACTGCGGCGCCGGCGGAATCGGCAACCAGAACGGACATGGGCAGAGAGTAGGTTGCGTCATTGAGCTCATTAATCACGGTGGCCTGGCCAAAAGCGATGGATCCGGCCACTCCGCCAATAATGATGGTCGCGTCATTTCCAGAAGGCGCCGTATTCGTTGAAACGGTTGTCCCCACAACGGATGCGCGAATTGTAATGCCTGTGGATGAAATGGATCCTGAAGTAAACGAAGCACGCGCCTGCCCTACCCCTAAATCACCGTTTGGAATCAAGGCGGTGGACACGGCGGCGGGCGAAACAGTTTCGCCGCCGCTGGTCGGATTGACGATAGAAAACGCAACCGGCGCGCCGCCGATGGGATTGAGGGCATTGTCATATACGGTGGCCGTCAAGGTTGCAGATCCGGTTGTTGTGCCCACGCTCACAGGAACATTGGTGGGAGAGGCTTGCAGGACAATACGGTAAGCGGCCGCGCCGGAAGACATGGCCACCGTGCGGGTATCCTGATTGTTATTATTGTCAAATATCTGAACATTGGCGACTCCCGCCTGAGCTGTCGTCAGGGTCGCGGTTGCCTTTCCCGCTACGACATTTTTTATAACAGATTTCGCCGTGCCATCCCAGATACCGATTGTCGTGGCAAAGGTAACCGTCGTGGCGCCGGGCGCGTTGACCCGCAGATTCAATGTGTCTCCCATCTTCATGGCGATCGGGTTCATATTAAAGGCGATCTGAGTTCCGTTGAGTGTTTGTTGATCAATGGCGAAATTTGCGCCCACCGGGGTTATCTCAATATCCTTGAATGCCGTTGCTCCCAGTGCCGCCGCCGTCACCTTCACGGAACCAACGGAAGCTCCCTTGATGTGGGCTGTAAAGACACCCGAATTGTTCGTTGGGCCTGACGCCGGCGTAATGGTCACACTGCCGCCGCCCGCCTGGGTCAGGGCAACTGCGGCGTTCGGAACGACATTACTGCCCGCATCCTTTGCGGTAACGGTCAAAATGGCTTCCGTCACACCATTGTTCGGCAGAGATGTCAAAGACGACTCCAGCGTAAC
>CAZBGE010000033.1:0-26833 GCA_964491435.1 uncultured Smithella sp. | reverse complement strand
AGCTGAAGGAAATCGCGAATTGGATCAAATCTTTGCGAAGCGCCCATAGCGATGCACTTGCCGGTGTGCGGGAAAAAATCAGAGAGGGAAAGGTGAGTAGGGATATCACGTTACCGGTGATCGATATGACTGATTCACGTGATATCTCCTATGTTGAAAAAAAATTGAAGGAAAAGGCCGGGTTATGGGAAAAAGCCGCACGAGCGGACGCAGAGGAGGTTGAAAATCGTTTGAAATCTCCAGGGGGGGCTGTCGGCAATTTGCCAAGCCTTTCTGCAAAACAGGAAGATGATCTTCTTTCCTGTGTTTGCAAAAAAGGTTGCGCGGCGTCGGCGCGTTATCATCCGGATCCGCTTGAGGCATCGCCATCATGTAAAAATGTTTCCAACGGCCCTTGTGTCTGTCAGGGGTTTGGCTGCACTAGATCACGGATCAGCAGGGAAGAAACGGAAGCCTGCATGAAAAAGTTAAAAATTAACAGTGACAAAGCGGCAACGGCTGCATGGGTTTATGAAAGGAATCTGGGGAAACGGCCGGCAGAAACAACGAAGGCGGATCCACCTCCAAAAACGTCAAATCTTGCCCGGAATAAGCTCTCCAGCCAGAGTAGCCGATCGCCATGGTCCACATCCAATGATGCGCAGGGGGCCGTGGACGGGATAAAAAACGGGAAATTCGGCTTTCACACGGACAAGCAGCCGAATCCCTGGTGGCAAGTGGATCTTGGGAAACAGGGTACTTTGAAGAAGGTGGTGGTGTACAATCGGCTTGATTATAACCCGGAAAGATCCAGAACCATTCGGTTATTGCTTTCGAGTGATGGAACTCACTGGAACAAGGAGTATCAACATAACGGTAAAGTTTTTGGAGGTGTTGATGGTCATCCCTTGAAAATAACGCTTGCCGACAAAAAAGCGCGTTTTGTCCGGCTGCAGCTAAACGAAAACACCTATTTCCATCTGGATGAGGTCGAGATTGAAGGGGTAGAATGACATTGGAATCAAGAGACAGGGGATGATGCTATCATATGAATTTGCGTTGCTGGCGTCTCTTGCCAAATCACTTTTTTTCTCAATCAAAAATTAGACTCAGGTCTTGAAACAATGCATTAGACACGCCCTGTGCCAGCCATGGTTGCGTATTCTCATGCCCATGATCATGTCCGTTTTATCCTTTCTTGTGCTGCGGGTGACCAGTCGCGGAGCGTTCTTATCTCTTTTCCTCCTCATGGCTTCGCGGGGAACGCCCATGCCGCACTCTGCTTCCGGGCAGACCGGCGCATAATCCACATAACGTCCCAGTGCATCGTGCAGATAGCGGTCAAGTTTGTGCCCGCCGTCAAAGCGGACAGGATGTCCCAAAAGGCAGGAACTGATGCTGAGTCTTATTTTTTTCAGTTTGTTTTCCCCTTCCGCGCCAGCCTTTGGCAGTGGATGAATTTTAAGTCAACAGGACAAGGCCGGCATAATAAAAAAAGCAAAACCGCTTCACAAAAGCCGGCGGATGTTGTAGCAATTGCAAAACTATTTTAAGCGGCGCATGATTTTTTGACGCCGCGGGATGGTGGTTCATAAAAACATCATGAATGATACGATAAGCTTTTTCTATTACATTGTACTTTTCGCGGTTTATTGTTTCATGGGATGGGTGATCGAGGTTATTTACCGGTCAATCACCCAGCGGAAGTTTGTCAACGCGGGATTCCTGTTTGGCCCTTTCGTGCCCATTTACGGGCTGGGCGCATTTATGATCATTGTTTTGCAGCATGTATTTCAAAACTGGCATTTTGCGCCGCGCTTTGCTGTTTTCGGTCTGGCCGTCACGTTGATGGAATACGTTGTCGGGTTTCTATCCGAAAAGATATTTAAACTTACGCTCTGGGACTATTCTGAAAACAGGATCAATCTTCATGGCCGCGTATGCCTGCATTTTTCAATTTTATGGACGGCCCTGTCTCTGGTTTTTGTGACCTTTGTTCATCCGGAAGTCTTGCAGAGGGTATTTTCCCTGAATGAAAGCTTTGTCAAGTACTCGGCGATCGCTTTTATGATTTATTTCTGGATAGATTATACTTTTTCAGTGATGTCGCTTGCCGCTTTCCGCAGGGCCGTGGGTTACCTTTACGAAGAATATTTCAATTTGAGCAATGCCGAGATTGCTGATAATTTGAAGTCGTTTCAGAGACTGCTCAATGCATTTCCTGATTTAAACAAGTATATTTATTCAAACATCAACAGTAGCGTCAAAACCAGGTTGAATTATTTTCTGAAACCCGTTCGGGAAAAGCTTATTCAGGAGATGGCCGGCCGGACGCCGTTTGAAAAGGAATATTACGATACGGTACGGGAGATCCTTCAGCATGAAGAGTTCTTAAAGCTCAAGGATTATTTTCATCATAATTCTTCCATTTATAACCATGTTCATGACGTAGCCTATTTATCCTACCGGATCAGCAAGTATTTGAAACTGGATTATCGTTCCACGGCTCGCGGAGCGCTTTTGCATGATTTTTTTCTGTATGACTGGCGCAATCATGATGTGCCGGATCTGCCCAGGGAAAAATTTCACGGGCTTGCGCATCCGGCCATCGCCGTGGCCAATGCCAAAAAATACTTTGCGATCAATGATATGGAAGAGGATATTATCAGAAAACATATGTGGCCGCTGACGCTAGTTCCCCCGAAATACAAGGAATCTTTTATTGTTTCTTTTGCCGATAAATATCTGTCGTCCAGAGAGTTCATCGACGAGTACAAGAAAAGGCTTAACCGGTTTCAGGAGAATAAAACCATCAAACAGAAGAAGGAAAATGCTGACGGATAATCGCCGGGCGCTTATTGCTTAACGTCCAGCGTCGAAAATGCGTTGAGTCTCAAACGATGCCGCTGACTGCGGTGACTGATTTTTCGGGCACGAGCAGGAAACTGTCCGTGATCCTGACGCCAATTCTTGCCAGATGCAACTTTTCATGCATTTTTTTTTGATTGTCCAGCGCAAAGTCCGCATAGCCTGCGGAAAAGCGCCTTGATAAAAGTTGTTTGCCTTCCCGGCGCAATTGCCGGTTGATATAGTCCATGATCCAATCGAGGGCGGCGTCCGCCATTTCACTGGCCGTGGCGTCATAAACAACGGCGGCGGTTAAGTCGCCTTGGTTTGTTTTATTCTGGATGGCTTCCATAATGGCGCTGCCCGCTGTTGCGCCCATTAAAACGGTTTCGCGGCATGTGCCAAGGAATGCGGCCAGTTTGGCGCTGTCAAAGGATAATCCATCCGCAAGCCGGATCTTACGTCCGTTATTTTCATGGACGGGCAGCGCGAGAAAAGAACCTTGCAGGGCAATGATCGACAAGGCTTCTTCAAGGCATTGATTGGTCCGGCGTTGCTGGACAGAAGAAATGGCAGTGGTCTTTTTTTTAAAGCCAAGGCGGGAATATATTTTGGCTTCAGGCGGCTGAAGAACAATGTTTTCCACAATGGTGGGGAAATGGCTCATGTCCGGTCGGCTCCGTTCGGGTGTTGACGCTTACCGGGGGATATTACTGTAACGCCTTTTCCACCGGTTCAGTTTTTTAAATGCATCCTTGACGACATCCAGCAGCATGTCCATGTCCAGGGGTTTTTCAAAATAATCATCAAAACCCGCCTCGCGGCATTCCTCAATTTCAAAAAGCGGCGCCCAGCCGGTGACCGCAAAAATCATGGATACGGGCTTGGTCTCCCGAATCTGGCGGCAAAGGTCGATGCCGTTCATGCCGAAGAGTTTTAAATCAAGAAAAATGACGTCAATGTCGTCCATGTTGAGAATTTCCAGAGCCTGATGGCCGTTTTCCACCGCAGTCACATCGTAGTCTTCATCGGTGAATACGCCGGTAAATAATTCACGCACCGATTCTTCGTCGTCAACGATTAGAATTTTTCCCTTCACGGCTGGCTCCTTTCGTGTTGGCTAAGGACTCAGGAATGCAAGCTTTTGGACGACTGCGTCGCCCATTTCTTCCGTGCCGGCCAATCTGCCGCCTGCTGAATAAATATCCTGTGTGCGCCAGCCGTCTTTCAAAACGTCCGCCACAGCTTTTTCGATCAAGGCCGCCTCTTCCGCGCGATGGAATGAATGCCGCAACATCATGGCCGCCGATAAAATTGTCGCCAGCGGATTGGCGACGTTTTTTCCCGCGATATCCGGCGCGGAACCGTGAATGGGTTCATACAAGGCTTTCTCTGTACCCAGGCTGGCCGAGGGCAGCATGCCGATGGAACCGGTCAGCATGGCGGCTTCATCGCTCAGGATGTCACCGAACAGGTTGGTGGTGACAATGACGTCAAATTGCGCTGGATTGCGGATGAGCTGCATGGCGCAGTTATCGACATACATGTGTTTCAGCGTTACATCCGGATAATCACGTCCCATTTCCGTCACCACCGTGCGCCATAGCTCCGTGGTTTCCAGAACATTGGCTTTATCCACGGAGAGGAGGTTTTTCCGGCGTGCGCGCGCCAGTTCAAAAGCGCTCTTGGCGATGCGGCGGATTTCCCCTTCCGTATAAATCATTGTGTTGACGCCTGTGCGCCTGCCGTCCTGGTCTTTGGTGATGCCACGCGGCCGGCCAAAATAAAGATCGCCGGTTAATTCCCGCAAAATCATGATGTCTATGCCTTGCACCACCTCTTTTTTCAGTGGCGAGGCGTCCAGCAGTTCTTCAAAAACGACCACTGGCCGGAGATTGGCGTAAAGCCCAAGCTTTTCACGCAATCCCAAAAGCGCCCGTTCCGGACGGACACTGTAATCTAGTCCCTCCCATTTCGGGCCGCCCACGGCGCCAAGCAATACAGCGTCGCTTTCCAGGGCGAGTTTTAAACTTTCATCGGGAAGGGGAACGCCGAAAAAATCATAAGCGCTTCCTCCGAGAAGGCCTTCCTGGAAGGAGAAGTTCATGCTTTTTTTATCGGCGACGGCTTTTAAAACCTTTAAGGCGGCTTTCATGATTTCAGGTCCGACGCCGTCTCCCGCGAATACAGCGATATTATATGTTTTGTTTGTCATGCTTGCCTCATTTCTTCGCGATATGTTTCATCAGGCCGCCATCGGCGATTAACTGTTCCATAAAAGGCGGGATTGAACTGATGGGGAATTTTTGATCCGAATCCTCGATCGTAATGGTTCCCCTGGCGCTGTCGATGGTGATTTGCTTTCCTTCGGCGATCGCGTCGGCCAAAGCGCTGGATTCAAAAATCGGCAACCCCATATTAAAGGCGTTGCGGTAGAAAATACGCGCGAAACTCTTAGCAACGACGCAGGAGATTCCTGCCGCTTTAATGGCGATGGGTGCGTGTTCCCGCGAGGAGCCGCAACCGAAATTTTCACCTCCGATAATAATATCGCCGGGATTCATTTTTGCGACAAAATCAGGATCTGCGTCTTCCATACAGTGTTTGGCCAGCTCGGCAGGGTCGGACGTGGTCAGATAGCGCGCGGGAATGATGGCGTCGGTGTCAATATTGTCTCCAAATTTCCAGACTTTTCCGGTAAATATCATATTCAGTCATCCTTTAGATTGATAGTTCCTCGGGGGACGCAATGCGGCCCAGCACGGCGGATGCAGCCGCCACGGCGGGGCTGGCCAGATAGACTTCGCTGTTGGGATGTCCCATGCGTCCTACAAAATTACGATTGGTTGTGGCGACGGAAACCTCTCCGTCGGCCAGAATGCCGAGATGGCCGCCCAGACATGCGCCGCATGATGGTGGCGAGATCACCGCGTTGGCGTCCATAAAGATGTCCAGCAGGCCCTCATGCATCGCCTGCCTGTAAATGAGCGGCGTGGCGGGAACAACGATCAGCCGGACATGGGGTGAGGCTTTGCGGTTTTTGAGAATCAGCGCGGCGGTTCGCAGATCTTCAATCCGGCCGTTGGTGCAGGAGCCGATCAGCGACTGATCAATCCTCACGTGGCCCGCCTGACTGACCCCTTTCACGTTGGAAGGCAGGTGCGGGAACGCCACTTGAGGCTCCAGTTTGCCTGCGTCGATTTCCATGATTTGCGAATAAGCCGCATCGGCGTCGGATGTGTAAATACTGTAAGGCCGTTTGGCGCGTCCTTCCACGTACTCTTTTGTGATTTCATCATAAGCGAAAATGCCGTTCTTGGCGCCGGCTTCAATGGCCATATTGGCCATGGACAACCTGTCCGCCATCGGCAGGGTATCAATGGTTTCTCCCGTGAATTCCATCGCCTGGTAAAGCGCGCCATCCACGCCGATTCGTCCGATAATATTCAAAATCAAATCTTTTCCGGAAACCCATTTAGGCAGCTTTCCGTAAATAATGAATTTGATCGATGACGGCACTTTAAACCAGAGTTCGCCAGTAAGCATGGCTGCTGCCAGGTCCGTGCTGCCTACGCCGGTGGCGAAAGCGCCCAGAGCGCCGTACGTGCAGGTATGGCTGTCCGCGCCGATGACCAGATCGCCGGGGAGGACGATGCCTTTTTCCGGCAGGAGAGCATGCTCCACGCCTACTTGTCCGCCCTCGTAAAAATGGGTTACGCCGAATTCGACGGCGAATTCACGGACCGTTTTGCACTGCTGGGCGGAGTTGATGTCTTTATTGGGCGTGAAATGATCCAGCACCAGCGCTACTTTATCCCTGTCGAAAACCTTTTTCCCGCCTGCCGCCTTGAATTCCTTGATAGCGATAGGTGCGGTGATGTCGTTGCCCAGAGCGATATCGACGCGGGCGTTGATCAACTGGCCTGCGGAAATTTCCTTAAGATCCGTGTGCGCCATTAAAATTTTTTCCGTTATCGTATATCCCACGTTACGAACTCCTTGAAGAATGAAATGCTTTTCAATGCGAAAACAATTTGATTTAATACTCTATTTTTCAGCTTAATTCAACTTGAACCTTCTTTACGTTGTTTTTTAAAAATTCCAGCCGGTTGAGCGCGTTAATGTAAGCTTTGGCTGATGCGACAATCACGTCCGGATGCGCGCCGCGTCCCACGACCGAATGATCGTTATATTTGAGTTGCACCATGGTTTCACCCTGCGCGTCCGAACCCCCGGTGATGGCGTTGACCACGTATTTCAAAAGCGGATAATTGGTTTTGGTAATATTGCGGATTGCCGCAAAGGTTGCATCCACCGGCCCGTTGCCGAAGCCCGCATCGCGAACGATTTCTTTTCCCACCTGCATTTCCATTGTGGCTGTCGGGATGGCGACATTGCCGCTGACCACATTTAAATACACCAGATGAAATTTATCTTCACCACGATATATTTCCTCATACAGAATCGCCTGCAGATCTTCGTCGTAGATATCCTTCTTGACATCGGCGAGATCTTTTACTTTTACCGCCATCCGGCTAAGCTGTTCCTCGTTCAATATATAGCCCATTTTTTTCAAATGCTGCGCAATGGCAGCCCGGCCGGAATGCTTGCCCAGAACAATATGGGTGTCGCTGATGCCGACCGACTGCGGAGTCATGATCTCATAGGTGATTTTTTCCTTAATCAGGCCGTCCTGATGAATGCCGGATTCATGCGCAAAAGCATTGGCGCCGACGATTGCTTTATTTGGCTGAACCGGGACGCCGGTAATTTGCGTGAGCAGACGCGATGATTTATAGATCTGGTCTGTCCTGATTTTGGTATGGAGGCCATAGAGATCCTTGCGCGTGGCCAGCGCCATGACAATTTCCTCCATGGCCGTGTTGCCCGCCCGCTCGCCAATGCCGTTTATCGTACATTCCACCTGTCTGGCGCCGTTGCGGATTGCGGCGAGCGAGTTGGCGACGGCCAATCCCAGATCATTGTGGCAGTGAACAGAAATAATGGCGTCGCCCATATTCTTGACGTTTGTGAACAGGTAGGCGATCAGGCTGCCAAACTCTTCTGGAATGGTATAGCCGACCGTATCGGGGATATTGACAGTGACAGCGCCGGCGTCGATCACTGCTGATACCATCTCCACCAGGTAATCCCTGTCTGAACGGGTGGCGTCCATGGGCGAGAATTCCACATTGTCCGTATAGGATCGCGCCAGTTTGACGGCGGCGACTGCCTCTTTGAGCACCTGCTCGCGGCTTTTCTTGAGCTGGTATTTTAAATGAATGTCTGAAGACGAAATAAACGTGTGGATGCGAGGATATGCGGCATTTTTAATGGCCTGCCAGGCGCGGTCGATATCCTGTTTATTGGCGCGTGCGAGCCCTGCCACCTGGGATTTTTTGATTTCGCGGGCGATTTGCCGGACCGCGTCGAAGTCCCCTTCGGATGCGATAGGGAATCCCGCTTCGATAATATCGACGCCAAGTTTTTCCAGTTGTCGGGACAGCATCAGTTTCTCTTCCGTGTTCATGCTGGAGCCGGGCGACTGTTCCCCGTCTCTCAAGGTTGTGTCAAAAATATAGACGCGATTTTTTTCCTTTTTCATGCGTTATTCCCTCCCGGTTTATTTATTTGAATTAGTAGCCTGGTTTAAATATGATAAAGAAAAGGCCGTGGGTTGTGCTGCCCACGGCCTTTCAGGTAATCAGTTTTTTAAAAGTTCAGTGACGACCTGAAAACGACGGGCAGGCGGCCTTAAGGAGCAGGCGCAACAGGGCGAGTCCCAAAAGCAGGGTTAGAAGGGCGCTTGCTGTCGTTACGGTAAGACTGAACATATTTTCAAATTCCCAAGAATATTTATTAATTTTTCGGCTCTATTAATGCAAAACTTGAGTGTTGTCAAAATATTTTTTCGCGGTTCAGAAAATCGCATCCAGAATCGCCAGCGGGGAGGTATGATTTTGGGCGGCGATTTCCCGGATTGTTTGTTCCTGATTTGCTGCCTGAATCCCTTTCGATTTCAGGATATTGATTGCCTCATTGAGCGGATGATCGGCGATTTGCGCCACTTCCGATAAAGGACTTTGAATTATCGCTTCCGATATCTTTTTCGACGGGTGCTCTCCATGTTTAACGTCAATGGGCAGGAAGGAAGCGCACGTCAGCAATAAAAAAAGAATCAGAATAAATTTCCCCGTGGGCTTGGAAAGATATCGCATGGATGCACGTCCGTTGGCGATCAGGTGAAGAATCGTTCCGATCACCAGAAACCAGCTCAACCATTCATGCATGTGTTTGATCAGATGGAATTCCAATTTAAAAAACAGCATAATACCAGTGACCGCGGATAGCACAAAAGCCCCGGTCGTGATCGGTGTTGCCCAGTCGCGTAATTTGTTTTTATTTTTCATGATGATTCCTTTTGTTTTTGTAAATGCAGATTACAAAAATGGGGGGGCCGGAGGGAGGCTCCCCCATTTCAAAGCAGGAACAGGTGTGGCATTGGCTATTGGCACATCCCCATTCCCAAACCAGGTCCGGGGCCATGTTCGGGACCGAATCCGTCATGGCCTCTCATACGGCCTCGGGGACCGAAACCGTGTCCTTTGCCCCAGCCGGAATTGGCCAGTTTTTCTTTTTGTACGGGTGTGAGCGTCTGGTGGATGGCCAATCTGTGAGCGGTTGATTGGTCTTCCAGCGTGTCGCGCATCGTCCGTAATTCTTTTTGTGCGGCCGTAATTTTATTTTTGTCCGGGTTGGTTTGCAGCCACAGTCTGCGCAATTCGACGGATTTGTCAAATATCTTTTCTCTCAGGGGTTTGGTTGCCTTGAAGTGAGCATCCCTTAAGGCATCAATTTTTGCCTTTTGAGCGTCGGTTAAGTTTAATTGTTCCATACCTGCTTCCCGGCAAGGACCGCATCCTTTTCCTCTGCCCTCTCCCGGCCCCCAAGCAAATGCCTGAAAGGTTAAAAGCAGGAACAACGCAAGAACCGTTATTGCTAAAAAAATCTTTTTCATGGCGTATCTCCTTTTCTTGTACATTTATTGCTGATCAGTTACTGAATTAATTAGCACAGCCTGTGCCATGACAAATAAGTTATTGATATAACTGAATATAAGAAAAGAGAACACAAATATGATTTGCCTTTTACAGGCATTACATGGATAATATGTATCCAATTCGCGTATCCAAATGGTTCGGGTGTGCCCAGAGAGGTTCAAGGAAAAAATGATGTCCGGTAATAAGAAGAAAAAGTTCCGTTTTGATATTTCCGCCTGGGTGGTTGTCAGCGCTGTTGCTGTTTTAGCCGTAATGCTGGGTATGATGATTTTCATGCAGTTTCAGCTTCGAAAAGATCAGGCGGTAACTCTTTTTGTTGAAAAAGGATCAACGCTCATCTCGTCTTTTGAGGCCGGGCTGCGCGGACGGCTGGAATCTGGCGACGACGCATTTTATCTTCAGAAACTGCTCATGGAAACCGCCCAGCAGCCGGATATTGATTATCTGGTTGTCACTGACGGCAGGGGTCAAATTCTGGCGGACAGTGATCCATCCATGCTGGGCAGACCCTATGGACTGGACCTGAAACTTCAGGACATTGTCCGCAGCCGGGAAATTCGCTGGCGGCAGACATCCAATCAGGAAAGCGCCGGAACCTTTGAGGTTTACCGGGGACTTTCCTTCGGGAGCAACTATGCCGGACGGGAGCATTTGATTGTATTCGTCGGTTTTAACATGGATAAGATCGAAAAAGCATCGCGGGAAGATACATTTGGGACAGTGGCGGCGGCGCTGATTCTGGTCCTGATTGGATCGCTGGCCATTGTGTCCCTTTTTCTGGTTCAGGCCTATCGACTGGCGCGGAAATCCCTTTCGAGAATCACAATATTTTCACAAGCGCTGGTGAAAAACATGCCCATCGGACTTCTGGCGGTGGACAAGCATGGTTTAATCGTGGCCTGCAATGAGCAGGCGCAGGGATTTCTTGCGGGTGGCTGTTCTGATGCCGTCGGACGGGAAGCAGGGCAACTGCTGCCTGCGGCTTTTTTTCAGATGCTGGGTAAAATTGATGAAAAAACCGGCCTTGTCGAAGAGGACATTGCCATTGCTTCCAAAAAAGAAGGTGTTCAGCTCTGGGAAACCGTTGCCGCAGCGTTTGCGAACGAAGATGTTCCCGAAGGGAAAATACTGCTGGCGCGCAATGTTACGATGCTCAGGCAGATGGAACAGGACGTCGCCCGCAGCCGTCACCTGAATGCCATCGCATCGCTTGCGGCGGGCGTCGCGCATGAAATCAGAAATCCGCTGAGTTCGATCAAGGGCTTTGCCGTATATCTCAAACAGAGGCTGGCCGGTAATCCGGAGGATGAACAGACGGCGGATATCATGATTGCCGAGACCGAAAGAGTCAATCGCGTCATCAGCCAGCTCATTGAATTTGCACGGCCCTTGACAATGAAGATAGAGCCGGCGGACATGGAAGCGCTGGCCCGGCATACCATCGGTTTAATAGCCGTTGAAGCACTGAATCAATCCGTTGAGATTGATGTCCAAACGGAGCCGGGGCTGCCGAAGGTTTTTGTCGATCCGGACAGGATCAAGCAGGTGCTGCTCAATATCTTTCTGAATGCCCTTTCCGCCATGCCCGGCGGCGGACGGCTGTCGGTGGAAATTACGCGAAAAAACGAAGGCCTGGCAATGGAGATTTCCGATACCGGCTCCGGCATCCGGGAAGAAGATCTGCCGAGAATTTACGATCCGTATTTTACGTCCAAACCGGCGGGCACCGGACTGGGGCTGGCGGTTGTACAAAAGATCATGGCTGCGCATGGCGGCATGGTTCAAATTGAGAGCAAAACAGGAGCCGGTACAAAGGTTGCCTTGAAATTTCCAGTGTCTGCGCATGAAAGGGTAAAAAATGAATAATAAATTTGAAATTTTAATTGTCGATGATGATTCCGCACATCGTTTGATGCTGAAAAAGCTGCTGGGCGGCTGGGGGTATGCCACGGCCGAGGCGGACGATGGTTCGCGCGCGATTGAGGAAGTGCTCAGGCGGCCTTTTGATTTGATTCTGATGGATATCCGCATGCTTAAAGTATCGGGTATTGAGGCCCTGGAGCAAATTAAGAAAATCAATCCGGCCATTCCGGTCATTATCATGACTGCTTATGCGTCGGTGGAAACGGCCGTCAGCGCCATGAAAAAAGGCGCGGACGACTACCTGACCAAACCGCTGGATTTTGATGAATTGAAAATCAAAATTAACCGGGCCACGGATCACAGTTTACTGAAAAAAGAAAATGAATACCTCAGGGAAAGACTGGGAGAAAAATTCGACCGGCGGAATATCATCGGCCGAAGCCCGGCGATGGTAAAACTGCTGGAAATGGTGGAACAGGTCGCCCCGACGCAGGCCACGGTTCTGATCACCGGAGAATCAGGTACTGGCAAGGAGATGATCGCCAATGCCATTCACGCCAACAGCAACTGCAAACAGGGGGCTTTCGTGAAAATCAATTGTGCGGCGCTGACCGAAACGCTGCTGGAGTCGGAATTGTTCGGCTCGGAAAAGGGCGCGTTCACCGGTGCGGATCGGAGAAGGGAAGGGAAGTTTGTTCAGGCCGGCGGCGGCAGCATTTTTCTGGATGAAGTCAGCGAAATGTCGCAGGCGATGCAGGTCAAGCTGTTGCGGGTGTTGCAGGAGAGGGAGATCACGAGGGTGGGCGGTTCGGAAGTGGTGAAAGTGGATGTCCGCGTTCTGGCAGCGACGAATAAAGATTTAAGGAAAGAAATTCAGGCGGGCCGGTTCCGGGAAGATTTATTCTACCGGTTGAATGTTGTGGCTCTGACCGTGCCGTCCCTGCGCGAGAGGTCCGAGGACATTCCGCTGATGGCGCAATCTTTTTTAAAGACGTTTGCAGAGATGAATTCCAAGTCTATTCATGGATTTACGCCGCAGGCTATGCAAAAGCTCCGTCAGTACTCCTGGCCCGGCAATGTCCGCGAGTTGATGAATGCGGTTGAGAGGGCGGTGGTCCTGTCCCGCAACGATGCCGTGGATGCGGACGAACTTGTCTTTCCGATGGCGGAGCAAATTTCTTCAGATCATGGCTCGATGGGCAGTATGCTCCGGCCGGCGGCTGGCGGCGGCCGGACTTCGCCTTTGGAAGAAGTTGAAAAGAGAAGCATTCTGGAAATGCTCGGGACCTGCGGCGGCAACAAAAGCGAAACCGCGCGCCGTCTGGGCATCACCCGTAAAACCTTGCGCAAGAAGCTGGAAAAGTATGAACGTGAATGAAGAATGAGGAGCTAATGCGTCATCTTGTATTTTTGTTCGTCTTTGGGCACATACCACTTGATGAAATTGTGGCCGATGCCGATAGGCGCAGGTTCCACGCCGCGGATGCGGCTGGAGATGATGATGAGTTCGTCGGGAACGTATAAGAACGTATAGGGCTGATCTTCCGCCAGGATTTCCTGAAAACGGTCGTAGTATTTTTTTCGTTCGGACTGATCGAAGGTGCTACGGCCTTTCTCCAGCATCTCATCCGCCTCCGGGTTGCTGTAGGAAATGAAATTGAGCTCTTCCGGCGCGGTTTTGCTGGAATGCCAGACGTCATAGGCATCGGGGTCCAGCGGAATCGTCCAGCCCAGAATGACCGCGTCAAAACGGCGCTTGTTGATGAAGTTTGTGACAAATGCCGACCATTCCACAATGCGGATTTTTGCAATAATGCCAATTTCCTTGAGCTGGCGCTGAATGATTTCCGCGCATTTCTGGCGCGTTTCATTGCCCTGATTGGTAAGGATTTCAAATTCAAAAGTTTTGCCGTCTCTGTCCAGAATGCCGTCACCGTTTCCGTCAGTCCATCCCGCCTGTTTCAACAGATCGCGCGCCTTAGCCTGGTCATAATGATAGGTTTTTACCTTGTCATGATACGCCCAGCTGCCTGGCTTGTAAGGGCCGGTTGCGGGCTTGCCCAGCCCCAGAAGAACCCCGCTGATAATTTCATCTTTCTTGATGGCGTACGCGATGGCTTGCCGGACGCGTTTATCTGTAAAAAGAGGATTTTTCAGGTTGTAACCCAGATAAGTGTATGCAAAAGCTAAATATCTGTATTTATTAAAGTTGTCCTTGGAAAGCACGTTGTCTGTCTGTCGCGTGTATTGCAGGGGGGTCAACCCCATCATGCCGATATTTTGCGCGCGCAGCTCCAGAAACATCGTGGCGGGATCGGGAATGATGCGGGTGACCCGGCCATCCAGGTAGGGCCGACCCTCAAAATAGTTTTCGTTGGAAACAAGGACGATTTTTTGCCCCGCTATCCATTCCTTGAATTTGTAAGGTCCGGTGCCGACAGGATGGCGGGTCAGCGGACTTTTGGTAATATCCCTGCCGGCCAGCAGATGCCTGGGCAGAATCGCGGAAGACCAGCTGATCAGCGCGGGCGCAAAAGGTTTGCCGTAGGTGACGCGGAATGTGTAATCATCAATAACTTCCGCCTTTTTTACTTTCAGAAAATCTCCGGCGTAAGCTGTGGGAGTTTTGGGATCGACCGTTACCTGATAGGTGTAAAGCACGTCGGCGGCGGTAAAGGGTTGCCCGTCGTGCCATTGGACTCCCTTGCGCAGCTTAAAGGTGATGATCAGACCGTCTGGGCTGATGTTCCAGGATTCGGCCAGATCTCCGGCAATATTCATGTTTTTGTCGTATTTGACCAGGCCGTTAAACACCATGCCGCCAATGGCATGTGACGCCGCATCCGACGCCAGAAGCGGTATCAGGTTGCTGGCGTCTCCGATGTCGCCGCGCACGAGAATATCGCCGTAGGCGGGCGGCTTACCGGCGGCCTGGCGGTTGCTGTTTTGTGAAGGGGATTTATCGCACGCGATGATCGGCAATCCCAAGATTATCAGTAGTGTAATAAGAAAAGATAATTTACGCATGCCGGTTCTCTTAACTTACCGCGCCGTCCTTTGCAACAGGATTTTGCATGGAGAAACGAAATTAATCCTTAATGCATGTCTGTGGTCCGGACGAAAATCCAGACGGTATAATTTACTTGACAGGGACAATGTTTCAGCATTTAAAATGTCCTCAAACCGGGGTTTATCCGCTCATTACTTTAAGGAAAGCAGACATGATGCAGACCAATTCAAAAACCCATGCGATGGTCGTTGTGGGAACCCGTCCGGAAGCTATCAAGATGGCTCCGGTGATTCGTCAATTAAAAGAGCATGCCGGGCATTTTCAAACAACCATTGTCGCCACGGCTCAGCACCGGCAAATGATGGATCAGGCCCTGAGCCAATTTCAGATTAAACCGGATATTGATCTGAATGTGATGCGCGCCCATCAAAGCCTTTATGCGCTGACCTGCCGGATTCTGAAAAGCATGGAGATGACGCTTCGGAAAGTCAAGCCAGATATTGTTTTAGTTCAGGGAGATACGACAACCGTATTGGCGGGCGCACTTGCTGCTTTTTACCGGAAAATACCTGTGGCGGCCGTGGAGTCCGGCTTGCGCAGCCACGATCTTTATAATCCTTTCCCGGAAGAAGTGAATCGCCGTCTGGCGACCGTCATGACGGAAATTCATTTTGCGCCAACCCCTTTTGCCAGGAATGCTTTGCTTCGGGAGAATATTCCGCGGAAAAAGATTGTGGTCACCGGCAATACGGTTGTTGACGCGCTTCAATACATGTCGAAAATTCCCTTCTCCTTCGGTCGCACGCCTTTCGCGAAAATGGATTTGGAGCATCACCGCATTGTGCTGGTGACTTCGCACCGCCGCGAATCATGGGGAAAGGACTTTGAAAATATCTGTATGGCGCTAAAAAAAATTGTCCGGGCGCATTCTGACGTTCTGGTGATCTTTCCGGTTCATCTCAACCCGGTTGTCCGGGATGCCGCCTATAAAATTCTCGGCAGGCAGGAGAGAATTTGCCTGACCGAACCTCTGGATTATCTGGTTTTTGTCAATTTAATGAAGAAAGCCTATCTGATTTTGACTGATTCAGGCGGTTTGCAGGAGGAGGCGCCGACATTCGGAAAACCTCTCCTGGTTATGCGCGATGTGACGGAAAGACCGGAGGCGGCCAGTGTTGGACTGGCTAGGGTTGTCGGCACGAAAACGGCTGATATTGTCCGGGAAGCTTTCTGTCTTCTGAACGACAGGCAAGCCTATGCAGAGATGGCGGGTGCGAAAAATCCTTACGGCGACGGCAGGGCGGCCGGGAGAATTGTCGAAGTGTTGATGCGCTGGGCAGCCGGGGAAAAAACGCTTTGCAAAGCCAGTGAAGAATTTAGACCCCGGTAACCGGCAAGGGTATTGCATCTCCGGTCTACCCGGATATGGCGTATTCAGGAAAATTCAAGGACTTAAAATAAAGTGTTATTTTCCAGTATTTATTTCATCGGGGTTTTTCTGCCGATCATATTAATGGTCTATTTTGCGATTCAGAACCGTGAAGGCAGAAACTGGGTTTTGCTTGCGGCTTCTCTTGTTTTTTACGCCTGGGGGGAGCCTATCTGGGTGCTGGCTTTGATGGCGCTGAGCGTCATCGACTATTTCTATGGGCTGATTCTGGGTGGAACAGTGGCGCCTGCCCGGAAGAAAGCCCTGCTGATGGCAGCCGTTATCAGCAATCTTTCTCTGCTGATTGTTGTGAAGTACCTTGATTTTCTGATTTCCAGCATCAATTCCTTATCGGGACTTTCCCTGCCCTTGGCCGGGATTTCTTCGATGCCGCTGGGGGTTTCCTTTTTTACTTTTCATTCATTGACCTATGTCCTGGATGTTTACCGCGGCGGGACCAGGCCTCAGAAAAATTACGCCTGGCTTCTTTTGCATATTTCCATGTTTCCCAAGGTGATTTTAGGCCCAATCGTCAAGTATGCCGAGATAGAACGGCAGATCACCGACCGCCGTGAAACTATTGAAGGCTTTAAATACGGCATGCTGCGCTTTGCTGTCGGACTGGCGAAGAAAGTTGTTTTCGCAAACTATGCCGGAAAGGTGGCCGCCTCGCTGCTGACTGACGGTCTGGCCGGTCTTTCCACCGGCGCCGCCTGGATCGGCATTATGATGTTCTCGCTTCAAATCTATTTTGATTTTTCTGGTTACTCCGATATGGCTATCGGATTGGGCAAAATCTTCGGTTTTGATTATAAGGAAAATTTCCATTACCCGTATGCTGCTAGAAGTGTTACGGATTTCTGGAGGAGATGGCATATTTCGCTTTCATCTTTTTTCAGGGATTATGTTTACATTCCACTGGGGGGAAACCGCAAACACCAAATGCTGAACATTTTTCTGGTTTGGATGCTGACCGGCCTGTGGCATGGCGCCGGCTGGAATTTTTTGTTGTGGGGATTATATTACGGCATTTTACTGATTATGGAGAAATACATGCGACGGTTTAAAATGGATCCTGAAAAAGCCGAGGGCGTCAATCACCTGCTGGTCATGTTGATCGTGATTTACGGCTGGGCTATCTTTTATTATACAGATTTGTCCCAGCTGGTGTTGTTTACCGGAAAGCTTGCCGGGCTGGGCGGCAGTCTTGTTCCGTTGTCATTGAACGAAATTTCGATGGTGACCTGTTATCTCAAGATAGTTCCCTTCATGCTGATCGGCGCTACGCCTTTCCCGGCGAAAATTGGCCGGAGTCTGTTTCCGCCGGAAACGGCGCTTGGAGACATGGCAAGGACATTATGGACGGTTGTATTGATTGGCGGATGTTTTGCGATGATTTTAGGCCAGTCGTACAGCCCTTTTCTGTATTTTAAATTCTAGCGGGAGGTCGGATGCGGAAGAATATTCTGAGTCTGGTGGTGCTTTGCCTGTTATTGCTGGTGATGTCGGCGATGACTTTCTACGCTTATTTTGATGACGCCGCGCTATCCAAATCGGAAAATCGCACCCTGGCCGGTTTTCCGTCGTTGTCGGTTGAAGGATGGTTTTCCGGTGATTATGCGGCCGGGATGAATTCATTCTTGTCCGATCATATTTTTCTGCGGGAGTATCTGGTGAAGTATGCCGGAAATTTTGAATCCTCTCTCCAATATAAAATGTATGTCCTGTATGATGGACGGAAGCCCTCACAGCGTCAGGACATCGGGTCGGACGTTCTTATTCTGCCGGACAGAATATTGTTGCTGTATATTCGGGACAGAAGAGCGATCCGGGAGTATGTCGGCGCTCTCGAGTCGGTGTTCGAAACCGTGCCGGACCGGATCAACAAATATTTTTTCATGGCGCCGACCAGGATTGAATTTGAAGGCGGGTCATACCGGAAATATTCCGACAGCCAGAAAGACGACATTCAGATGATTTATACGCTTTTGCCGGATAATGTTCAAAAAATTGATGTTTACGGCGCGCTTGCCGGTAAGGACATCAACAAGGTATTTTATAGAACGGATCACCACTGGACACAGCTTGGCACTTACCATGCCGCCAACGCAATATTATCAGCCGTCAAAAAGGACGCTGTGGATATTGGAAAATTTCAGGAGAAAAGAGGTGAGCATTACCTGGGATACCTGTCCATAAAACATCGGGTGAAGGGTCTGGAGGCGTATCCGGATGAATTAATCTATTACACGGATGGGGCCATCCCGGATGAAACAGTCTATTATCCTGAGCAAAATGGTTTTTCCCGTGTCAAGCCGGGCAAGCTTATTGATCCTTCAAGAACATGCTACTACACATTTGTCGCGCCGGAATTTGAATACGCCGTTATCGAAGGTAAAAACAAACAGGGAGGCTGTTTGCTTTTGGTGGCGGATTCCTTTGGGTATGCGCTGGTAACCTGGCTTGCGGAAAAATATAATCAAATCGTGCTGATTGAACCAATTTACTATAAAGGGGGCAAGACAGGGCTTTTGCAGTTGCTTTCGAAATATTCGGTTACTGATTTTATGATCGGACAATGTGTCATGTCGGTCATTCCGTATTTTACACAGGAAATCAGCCGGCTTTCCGAAGTATCCGCAAAACGGTGAAGCAGGGAGCATCTGTTCCGCTTCCAGAACCTCCTGACGCAATCAGGATTAAAATTCGTAAAAAGCGCCCAGCCCGGCGCCGTACTTTTTATAGCCATCTTCCAGGCTGGTATAGCCGATATCGCCAAAAACGCCGTAATATCTGCCTATCCAGTGCCGATGACGCAGATTCAACGAAAGAGAGTTCTGATTAATTTCCTGCGCCGACGCCACATAGGTTGCCTGGTAGGCCTGCTTGCCGAATGATATATTCAGGTGCGTCCACCGCCACCCCTCCCGGCCGTAGCCCAGGCTGATCAGATGAGAAAAGGAACTGATCGTTCCGGGATTGCTGATGTTGTAGAATAACCGGTAATGCGCCATCCATTGATCAATGGAGATCATTGGTCCTGCTGAAAAGATCCAGCTGTGATGGTCGTCAAAATAGTCAATATAGCTTGCCCCCGCCAGCAAATTGATATTCCATGCGGGCCATACCGAGAAGTTGAAATCGTGGTCAAAGCGGAACTGCGGCATGAAGGAAGAATTTGTGCCGGCCGTGACGGAAGTGCAGGTATATAAAAAAGGTGTCCATCCTTTGTAAGCGCCAAGGGTTCCCGTGCCGCCGGTTCCTTCCATGCGGTTCATCAGGGCGCCTTGCAGAAAGTACGTCAAATCCGGTGAAAGCGTGTGATAGAAGGCAAGTTGTCCCGCATTCCAGTTGCCATAGGGAGAGTTCGGATCGAGATAGTCAAAGTTGTAGGACACTTCAATGCGCCGGGGCCTTGCCGTGTTGATTTCCATTGTATCAAGCAGAAGCGAGGCGCCTTCTCTCTTGAGAACAACGCCGTCATGAGCGGCGGGTGAAGCAATTTTCGCATCGGCGGCGGCCGGTGTATCCGGACCAGGCGCCGCCCGGATCTCCGTGGCGGCCTTCTCCGCTGGGGTCTGTGCGGCGCCGGATATTTCTAGCGCCGCAGCCGCAGCCGGGCCGGTCGTCCCGGCCGATGGCGCTGAAGGGGACAGGGTCAGGACGGCTGGATTCTCAACAGGCCGCTGCACGGTGATTTCCTGCGCTTTGTTTTGCGGTTGCCGATCTGGTTTTTGCGCGGTATTTGGGGCGGGCTCCGTTTGTGATGATACGGCGTCCGGCGGCAGGGCCGGACGGACCGGGGCTGATCCAGCCTGTTTGCGCCGGGTCAGATCCCTGCCGGTTCCCGCCTTGTAGTATCCGTGAACAATGGCTTCCTGCTCCGATGCGAAATAGACGCGGTGATACTTTTTGACCTTATGGTAATAAGGCATGCCGGGCAAATGATAGCGTTTGGTATCTTTGTTGCCGACAACGGCGGTTTTGTGCGTCGCCGTCTCATCGTTGAGCGCAGCGGCGGTGGAAGATGAAATAGCCGCAGGCGCCGGGATTTTTAAGACAGGATCCTCCGCTGCCGCCGCATGGATAAAAGCTGTCAGCAGCCACATAAGTAAAATGCCATATTTTAAAAGTTTCATCGTCAATGCATCCCCCATCAGAAATTGAAATTGGCCCTTTTGGGAATATATAAATTATTTTTTCTTACGGTATTTGCCGGCGCATTTTCTCCCGTGTCATTTCATAAATCATGCGCTGCTCCGGGGCGAAGTCCTTGACCTTATTTTTATAATAAAGTTGAAACGTCCGCCAAAGCATTATTTTCTTTTGCCGGTCGTGATCGAGCAGTCCGAAATAGATGGGAAAAATCTGAGCCAGCGCGTCCGGATAAAAATTGGACCAGCTGGATGCGTGTTTTCCCCCCTGATCCATCGCCCAGGAAAAATTATTTTTCCTCCGGTCATACAGTATTTTCAGAACTGCCTTGCGGATGGTCTCCGCCGTATCCGGATAAAATGAATCATCTTTTTTACCTGATCGCCGGGCCAGTTTCTGGAAAGACAGCATGCCCGCGTAAGCCTCGCAATTGTCCATCAGATATTTTGTCTGATCTCTGTCCGGGGCCAGCGCCACGGTCAACCCGTCTGACTGTTGTAAATAGGGGATTAAATAGGCGATACCCTTGATTTTTTCCCAGTTTTCATGAATCAGGGCGTTGTCCTGCGTGTGCAAATGGTAAAGATTCAACAGATATAAAAACGTTCCCGCGTATCCATCGACCGAATCATAATGATCCAGCGATTTTTCCTCTCCGGTCAGGGAAATCTCATAATCGTAAATCGTGCACGTCAGGCCCTGCCGGTCTGGATAATTGAGACGGCTGAGATACCACTCAATATAGTTTTTTACTTCCCGAAGATGTCTTTGCCTATTTAATTCATATATGGCGATGATATTGACAATATAAGGAATGACCGCCCTTTCTTCCCGGACTTCTTCAGCGTACGGGCGCATCAACGCCAGCGCCGGGTGATCGTGCGCGGAGTTGCCGGCCAGCGCCGGTTGCGCCAAAAGCAGGTTAAAAACTATGAACCAGAATAATTTTTTCTTTAACATTTTTCCGCACAGTCAAATAATGGTAATTTTGATCTTCCGACTGCATGATGTCCGGGTCTGCGTTCACCCGGTAGCTTTGCCGCGGCGCTGCGACGGTAACGCCCAGAAGCCCATTCTCATTTTTCAGGTGGATGGACAAATTGTTTTCCTGACGCCGGAAGTTGTATTTTGTTTTCATAAACCTGATGAAAAAATCTGCAATTTCCGACATCGGTTCAATTTGCAGCTTGCCTTCTTCCTGCTTGATTTTTGCGTACCGGATAAAATCATGCATGGCCTTTGGATAATTGAACGTATCATTGATGTGGGAATAAAATAATCTTGCCGTCCGTTTTTCAATGACATAATCCACAAGTTCAATCATCCATCGACGCACATCATCTTCTTTTATGCCCGCCCTCTTCATTTCACTGAGTGAAGCGTATTTTCCGTTGGGCAGCACGGGGAAAGCCACCACGTTTTCCGAAACTATTTTATTTCCGTAAAAAGTCCTGTTCGGCGCCGAGCCGCTGTCTCCCGTGTAATAGTAGGAATTAAAACCCAGAGTTTCCAGAATTTCGGTTGTCTCGGGCTGCGGGTGGACGCCATCCGGCGCGGAATATTCCCGCAGTCTATAGCCGGTGATGCTTTCCAGGCATTTGGCGTTCTTTTTAATATAATTTTTTGTGTGATAATCTGTCCAGAAAAGGGCATTCTGTCTGCCGGCGAACCAGTTATGGGCCCATCCTCCGTGAGAGCCGATGATTCCGTAAGGCAGATACCGCCGGGCGTATGTTTTTCCTTTCCCGCAGGCGTCAAAGCCCAGGCCATCGCCCGGCCGGTCGCGAAAGTCTCCCGCTGTGATATGAATGGAGGCGCGCACTCCGGAATCAAGGTATTCATTGGCGATGGCCGCCGGAATGTACTGCCATTCTCCATTGGAATCAATATGCCAGTTGATGACCAGTTTTCCCGTTGCCTGTCTTGTGTTGACCAGGTGCGGCATTTTGACAACGCGGAAAAGGAAAGTTCTCAGAAAAAGGCGCAAAGGCATGTCATCCGAGTTTGCTTTCAAATGACCCAGCGGCATATTGACATAAAGAACATTTCCCCGGCCGTATTTTTTCAGGATAACGGCGGGAAAGCTTTCTCCCCGCCTGGTGGTCATCCGCGCGAAAACGGTCTCCGGAGGCGGCTCTGCCGTATAACGGGTGCGGGCGATCGGATAATCGAGCGCCCCGTAATAATAACCGCTCAGGAAAAAGTCTTCCGTGAGCTTGCCCGGCGGAATCTCAAAAAAAACAGCGGCGGATTGATCCCGGAACCGGATGTTTCCGGTTGTATAGCTCTTTTCCTGATACTCTTCAAAGGTGATGTAATTGATGCCGACGATGTCCATGAGCAGGCTTTCCGTAAGGTATTGCCTTTTGCCTTTGTTTTCTTTGATGCCTGCGTCGTAAATGATGGCCAGACTGCCGCCGCCGTGAAGGTAATCTTTTGTCCAGGCCAGCGTTTCTCCGGGCATGCTTTGCAAAAGAGCGTCCGGAAAGATAACGGCCGGAATGTTTTTGGCCGCTTGCCCGGCCGGGATGGCGCAGAGTTTTTCGATATCCACGGCTTCGCAGGGAACTCCTTCTTCCGCCAGGACGCTTTGGTATGCCTCCATGATGCCGGAAGAATTCGACCGGTAGGCCTTGTGGTAAGCAATCAGCACGCGGTATTCATTCGCGTTGACCGGGCGGTTTTCCGCAATCAGCAGATGAAATGTGTATGCGACGTATCCCAAAACAGCAAGGGCCGCAATGATCAATAGCCATTTTTTCAACTGACGGTTCCTTCTCCTTCCGTTGAAATATAACCGTAAATAGTGACATTGGGCGAAAGCCGGACGGATTTTTTACCCAGGACGGATTTGATGACTTCCGGCCTGCTGATCACGCTGTCCTCTGAAACAAGGGTTTCGTTCTGTGAGAAGATATGTCCGCTGATGACCGCGCCCCTGCCGATGATGATGCTGCCGTCGGCAAAAATGTTTCCGTGAATCGTTACATGCTCCTCCAGCGTGATATCACCGTAGCATTTAATGCTGCCGTGCGCAACACAGTGGCGGCCGATATGGACATCATGCAGAAAAACAATATTGCCGTAAAGAATGCTTTCCGGTTCAATCCTGCTTGCGGTTTTCCGGATCAGTGAAGAGGCAGGTCCGGACGGGCCTGCGGGTTGCGTGTCCGGGGAATCAATGTCCGGAGGCCTGCGGATTTCACCCGTGGCGACGGGCATGCCGTAAAGACGCCGGAACGAACATCCCTTTCCCAGACGCAGGCTGCCGCCGCAGGCTGCGCTGATGCCGAGATGGCAATTTGCTCCGGCTGCCAGATCGCCTTCAGCATCGAGCCAGCGCTCAAACCTGGTTGCTTCGCCGAGGGTGACATTTCCTTCAGCCGCCAGCACGCGGAAGATATTGTCCGGACCGGTATCAGAGTCGCCTGCGACATAAACCTCCTTTTTGAAATGTACGCCGGCGCCGGACGTCAGATCTCCCTGAACAAAAAGCAGGTGTGCATATTCTTGAGAGCCGGGAATGCTGATGGATTGCGTAATCTGAATGGATTCTTTTTTAGAAAGCATGACATCGCTGAGTTGAGACGCCGCCGGAAGTCCGGCAATGGCTCTGTTGATGATTTGCTTGTATGACTTGCCGAAATAGCGGGGGTCTTTGCTGTAATTGCTGGAGATGAAAAGCGGATCTGCGTCTTTTTTACGGATCATCTCCAAAATGGCCGGCAGAAACGGCCCGGCCAGCAGAATCATAAAAAGCAGGCAGGCGGCGGCAAAAATGTAGTTCGCGCCGTCAGGCGTTGATTTGGCCCGTGGCTTTGAGATGACCTGCGGCGCTGATCTCGAAGAAGGATGCGCCGCGAGGTCAGGCTGCTTGGCGGCGATGCGGTTGTTCTGGCTTTTGCGGCCGGCCAGATCCTTGCCGGTTCCCGCCTTATAGTATCCTTGAGCAATCGCCTCCTGTTCCGAATTGAAATAAACGCGGTGATATTTTTCCACCTTATGGTAATAGGGCATGCCGGGTAAATGATAGCGTTTGGTGTCGCTGTTGCCGATAACGGCAGGCCGGGACTTTGCAGCATCCGGCTGGATCACGGCGGATGAAGATACCGGCGGCGTATTGACGGCAAAAGCCGTGAAGGGGGCTGTCTGGATGAATGCCCAGATTCCGACGATGAGCACGGCTAGGGAGGACAAGAATTTTTTCCTGCTTGATTTCTTCTTAACCTGTAATCGCTCATCCGTCGCCATTTTTTGTTTTCATCTTTCCGTCCGGAGGGACGCCGTGTCGCCATCCTGCCTGAAACGCCGGGTTTTCTGCCATTCTGCTTTACGGCCGGTAAAAGTATCCACAACCGCCTCCATCAACCCGAGGGCGATATAGCAAGTATTGAAAAAATAATTGAAAAGCAGCACCGGCAGCAATAAAATTCTTTTGTGCGCTCCGTCCAGCAAAGCTCCTGTGCCGATTTGGTAGAAGGGCGCAAAGTTGCCGAAAGTGTTGTAAACACCGATAAAAAGAACCACGATGACGCCGGAGAGAATGTCCATTTCTCCCAGGAAAAAAAGAGCCAGGGCGTCGCCAATTGCCAAAAGGAGCAGGAGAGGGACGGCATAAACCAGCAAAAGCAGCAGGCCGTCCAGTTTTTCTTTTCCCGATAGATAGTCTGAATTTAACAATGGCCACAGGTACCGCATCATGACCTGATTGTGGCCGCGCGACCAGCGGCGGATCTGGCGCGCCCTGACCGTCCAGGTTTCCGGAGCTTCTTCGTAGCACTCCGCGCGATTGGCGTAAATGACCTTCCATCCATTTGTCAGCAGGCGATAAGTCAGTTCCGTGTCTTCCGCCAGAATATTGGTGTCAAAGCTGCCCAGCGACAGGATAACATTCCGGCGAAATCCGCCCACGGTTCCGCCGTACTGAGGAACAAGCTTCAGATTATACCGCGCCTGCTGGTCCACCTGGTAGCCGCCCGTACGCTCCAAATCCAGCAGCCTGGTTAAAATGTTGGAGCGCGTGTTGACCGGCACAACCCGCCCCATGACCGCCCCGATTTCGGGGTCGTTAAACGAGGAAACGATGTCCTTGATGATCCCCTTGGGGGGCAGATAGTCGGCGTCAAAAACAATAATGATTTCGCCTGTAGCCATTTTCAACGCTTCGTTGAGAGCAACGGGCTTGCCTCTGGCGCCTTCATAGCGATGCAGGGGGGTGATAAAAGGATAGCGCGCGGCGTAATCATCCAGTATTTCACGCGTGGCGTCCTCCGAAAAGTCGTTGATGGGGAGCAACTGCAGCCGGTCGTGCGGATAATCCGCGGCGATCAGCGCATTGAGACTGTGGCCGGCAACTTTTTCTTCGTTGTGCATGGGAATGAGTACGGTGACGCTTTTCAGTTCGGAATCGATGATATCAAGATAATAAAGGCGCTGTTCTCCGGAAAGACGGTCGATTGTAAAAAGGAAATGCCGGATGGTATAAACAATCAGGATGCAGACGGTGGCAATCATATATGCTTGGAGAATTAAAATAACCATTTCCATTGCGCTTCGCTGCCTTTCATTTTTTTAGCCAGATATGCGACGTAAACGGAGTAGATTCCCACAACATAGACGAAATCAATCAGCGGACCGAAGGCGAAAAACAGCAAGGCCATGTAAATAAATGAATATTTTGTAAGAATATACATAAAGATTGCATAACGCAAAGTGGCGAAGACAAAAGAATAGATAAGCGTCAGCAGGATGATGAAAAGTTTGGGGACGAACGACGACGGCAAGGGGAAAAGAGCCATGGACAGGATCACGGGAATAAAGATCCAGACGCCAATGACGGTTTTTACGTAAAGTTCCGCAAAATCAGTGGATGTGTAAGGAAACAGGTGGGGGGTAAGAGTAAAAAAAACAGCCGAAACCATATGAATAAATGCTAAAAAAGAAACAAAAATGGCGATGTTTTTATTTTTTTTTACGTTCTGCAATAACAGGATGATCACCAGCATGACCAGGGAAGAAATAAAAGACATCAGCGTTGATGGATAGGAACCAGGACCGATCAGCAAAAAAATATTTTCATTTTCGATGAGAAATTTCCGCTGAAGAATTTCCAGTTTTTCAGCGGGGAAGGAGGGCGCAAGAATATCTCTGGCGATCATGCTCATCAGTTTTGTTGTTTCCGGGTAGGTCAGCAAAATGACGATCATCAGCAGGATGGTGGTCAATAAAAATTGACTCCAGAACCTTTTGGGCCGGCTGGTTATTGTGCGGTAAGCCCGGTGATAATAAATGACGTTTTTTTGCATGTTTTTTTTCAGAGTCTGCGAAGTTGGGCGTTAAATGAGAGGGAACTGATTTCATGGCTCAGGGATGTTTTTCTACGCGAATCTGACCTTTATTTTCCGTAAAATTGCAATTTTCTTTTACCTACCATGAAATAATAAAATTATAAACGAAATATATTCCATATTCGCGTTGTCAAAATTACAT
>CAZBGE010000032.1:16510-27018 GCA_964491435.1 uncultured Smithella sp. | reverse complement strand
GCGTCGGCGCAACGAAAAGACTCTCCGCCGTGCGCTGGGGGGTTGCCGGAAATATCATTTGGGCCTGGATTCTCACCCTCCCCATCTCCGCCATTATTTCGTCCGCTACTTTCTGGATACTGAAACACTTTGTTTATTAAGGTTCTGAACTTCCCATGAACACAAAATAATATTGATAAATATTCTATTTTACCGTAAATTACCGCATGATGATATGAATGGACTTCCTTATGGAGACGCGCTCATGCCGGAAAAAAAATTGCCTTTTAATAAAAAACAACTGAAAAATGTTCTTGAAAAATATCCGACGCCGTTTCATATTTATGATGAAAAGGCCATCCGCCATAATGCGCGCGCCTTTCAGAAGGCTTTTTCCTGGAACAAGGGTTTTAAGGAATTCTTTGCGGTCAAGGCCGCGCCCAATCCCTATTTGATGAAAATGCTCCATGCGGAAGGATTCGGCGCCGATTGCAGCTCGCTTGCTGAATTGGTCATGGCGGAAAAAACCGGCATCACCGGCGGTGAAATCATGTTTTCCTCCAACGACACGCCCGCCGAGGATTTTCTGCTGGCCAAGAAACTTCGGGCCATTATCAATCTGGATGACATCCGTCATATTGATTATCTGGAAAAGAGCGCCGGCTTGCCCCCCCTCATTTGTTTTCGTTACAATCCCGGTCCCTTAAAAAAAGGCAATATCATTATCGGCCATCCCGAAGAGGCGAAATACGGTTTTACACGGGAGCAACTGTTTGAAGGCTATCGGATTTGCCGGGATAAAGGGATCAAACGTTTCGGCATTCACACGATGGTGGCCTCCAATGAACTGGACCCTCAGTATTTTGTCGAAACCGCCGAGATTCTGTTTGAACTGATTGTTCAGATATCGCACGCCCTGAATATCCGGTTTGAGTTTATCAATATCGGTGGCGGCATTGGCATTCCTTACCGTCCTGAACAGGAGCGGATTGATCTTGCCGCCATGAACCGGGGCATCAAAGAAAAATATGAAAAAATAATTGCCGCCAGCGGATTGGCTCCTATCAGTCTTTACACCGAGTGCGGACGATACATCACCGGACCCTACGGCTACCTGGTTTCCCGGGTATTACATATCAAGGAAACATATAAGAAATTCGCAGGGTTGGACGCCTGCATGGCCAACTTGATGCGCCCGGCCCTTTACGGCGCCTATCATCATATTACCGTTGTCGGCAAAGAAAAGCGGCCGCATGATGTCATGTATGACGTTACCGGATCTCTTTGTGAAAACAACGACAAATTCGCCATCGACCGGATGCTGCCAAAGCTTGTCCCGGACGATATTGTTGTCATTCATGACGCGGGCGCGCATGGATTTGCAATGGGTTTCAATTATAACGGCAAGCTGCGCTCCGCCGAGCTGCTCCTGCGGGAAGACGGTTCTGTGGCGCAGATCCGCCGCGCCGAAACCGTGGATGATTATTTTGCGACACTGAATTTTAAAGAACTGAAAGGGTTTGCCGTGTAAAAAACGGCAGGCAATAGGCAATAGGTTATAGAAAATAATCTCATCTGGCGCATCTATTACTCATGACCCATTACCCCGAACTATTATTATAATTGTATGGCAAAAGAAAAAATCCCTACCACACCGGCCATTCTGGCATTGAAGGCGGCTCACGCCGTCTATACACTGCACACCTACGCTTACGAGGACAAGGGCGGGACAAGGGTATCCTCGCAAAAACTGGGCGCGGATGAACATTGCTTGATTAAAACGCTGGTGATGGAAGACGAAAACGCCAAACCCCTCATCATTTTGATGCACGGTGACAGGGAAGTTTCCACCAAGGCGCTGGCCCGTTTTCTGGGCGTCAAATCGGTTACCCCGTGCAAACCGGAGATAGCGCACAAACACACGGGCTATCTGGTGGGAGGAACATCCCCCTTTGGCGTCAAGAAAATTCTACCGATATACATGGAAAAGACCATCGCCGGCCTTCCGGAAATTCTGATCAATGCCGGTTCCCGCGGACTACTGGCGAAGATGGCCCCCGCGGAACTGATCCGCTGCCTGGGACCCCGCGAAGTCAGCGTTGCGATATGATTTGCCTTTTAAACAGGAAAAAGAGATAATGCACCTTAATTTTTGGGGAGCCTATTTATGCCGGACAATGTTATTATCCGCTGCTTGAATTGTGGCACAAAAAATCGCATACCGAAACAAAGATTTCAAGGCCGACCGACATGCGGCCATTGTCATGCCCCTCTGGATGAATTGATTATCCGGTGCCTGAAGTGCGGCGTAAAAAACCGCATGCCTGAAGAGCGCCTGAATTTAAAGCCGCTCTGCGGTAAATGCGGCGAACCGCTGATCATTGCCAGACCGGACGTCAAGCCGGTCGATGTTACCGATGATTCCTTCGCCCGCGAAGTGCTGACCACGGAAACATCCGTGCTGGTCGACTGCTGGGCGCCCTGGTGCGGGCCGTGCAAAAGCCTGGCGCCGGTCATTGAAGAACTGGCCTCGGATTATGCCAATGGCGTGAAGGTCGTCAAACTCAACGTGGACGAAAATCCGGTTACCGCATCCCAGTACGGCATTCGCGGCATTCCCACGCTGCTCTTTTTCAGAGAAGGCAGGCTCGTGGAACGTCTGGTCGGCGCCTTGCCGAAACAGGAAATCGAAAAGCATCTGCTGGCCATCATCCAGACAAACTGAAACGGAAAAAACAATTCATGGGGAATACAAAAGACGTCTATTCGTGCAGGATATTCACCGTCCGGGAAGAAGACATTGCCCTGCCCAACGGAAAAACAGCCAGACAAAGCTGGATCGATCACAAACCCACCGTGGCGGTCATTCCCGTCAATAATCAAAACGAACTGCTGCTCATCTCGCAATTCCGCGTCCCTGCCGCGAAGAATCTGCTGGAAATCCCCGCCGGCTCCTTCGACGGCGACGGCGAATCTCCCGAATCCTGCGCGGGACGGGAACTGGCCGAAGAAACAGGCTATCGGGCGGGAAAGCTGACCCAGCTTTTTGCGGGTTATCTGCTGCCCGGCTACTGCAATGAATTTATGTATTTTTTTCTGGCCGAAGACCTTGTGTACGATCCCCTGACACCTGATGAAGATGAATTTATTGAAGTCATCCCTGTCAGTTTCGCGCGGGCTGATGAATTGCTGAAAAACGGCGCATTGATTGATGCAAAAACAGTCTTGGGGATAATGCTGGCCGGAAATTACTTAAACAGCATCGCAAATTTCCCGAAAACTTCTTTATGAAAATGTAATTCATCGCATCATTTTTTCTCTTTTCTCCAGACGAATTTCCAATTTTTTCAATTGCTCAATATCTTTTTTTAGCTGCTCATTTTCCTGCTGCAATCTGGTTATTTCCGCCGCATATTTATCTTCTGTTTTTTTGACGTTGTCCTTCAAGCCGTCGATGTCCCGCATAAGTTTCGCACGATCGCTCTGTGTTCTGGTCTGTTGTGCTTTTAGATCATCCTGCAACGCGGAAATCCTGTCCAGTGTTAAGATTAGAGCCTGAGCGCCAGACGACCATTTACTTTCCGGGTATCGCGCAATCAGTCTTTCCAGCCTGGTTTTCGCTTCATGATAATCCGGCTCGCCTTCCCGGAAATGCAACAAAGACAGGGTTTCGTTGAAAAGCTCCTTATCCGACGGTTCATTGCTGAAAATGCTTGCTGAATTCCCGTCGGGTTGGGTCTGCCCGTGATTGCCGTTCAAAATTTCATTTGCTGCGCACCCTGATGTCATTACAACCATCACGATTACACAGATCAGCTTATTAATATTCATGAACACTTGTCCAGTTCCAATGCGCATTGTATGTCTTGCGGATGTAGTAATTTTCCTTTCTCAACGCATTCTTCCGTTACATAATTGCTGCCTGGCAGTGCTTTGGCGTATTCTTTCAACTCCGCCACCAGCCTGGCCATATCCAGCGGATTGTGAAAGCGCGATCCATCATCCGTTACGATTGCCGCCGTGACTGTAATTAAGGGGAATTTTTGTATAATTCCCTGTCGATTTTTACCAATGAAATAACCGTTTTGCGCATCTTCCCGGCCGTAAAAACCGAGAATGCGGCCTTCAAAATCCTTGACCAGTTTTTGGCAAATGGCAAGGACATGCCGTTGGGCGCCGATGACAACAAAATCATCGCCTCCGATGTGGCCGAGAAAAATTTCCGCATCTTCGGCTTCGCGGATATAACCCTGCAGGATATTGGCCACTTCCTTAATCACCTCGCTGCCCCATGCATAGCCATATTTATCGGCGAACGGTTTAAAATTATCAAGGTCCACCTGGCATAAAGAAAATAACTCTCCCTTGAGCAGCAATTGTTCAATACGGTGTTCAATAGCCAGATTGCCCGGCAAACCGGTAAGCGGGCTGGCGTCGAGATTCAGCGTTTCCAGCACTTTGAGCCGTTTCGTCATGTGGGCGAAAGATTTTGCCAGTGCGCCGATCTCATCATCCCGCCTGGCTTCGATTTTGTGATCAAGATTGCCTTCAGCAATCATTTTTGTGGCTTTTTGCAGTTGTTTCAATGGCTTGGAAATATTACGGGTAATGATCAGCGCCAGCGTCACACCCAAAATCAAACTCAGCATACTTAAGCCTGTTGTCATATGAACGGCCACCCGGCCTTGTCTGGCGATCAGATTCATTTCATCATTGATTGCTTTGTCCAGATTTTTTTGAATTTTTTTGAGCTTGACGGCCATGTCATCGACAGTAGCCCTGCCCGCCGTATCGGAAATGGTTTGAGCTTCCAATAATTGGCCATTTTGCACCAGCAAAATCTCTTCGGAAAATAGTTTTCTTAACCGGTTCTGCAATATTTCCATCTCATCAAGATCTTTTTTTATTTTTCGCTCAAGCTTTTGCTTGCGCATTCCGGCCAGTTCTTCTTTAAATTCATTGCTGCGTTTCCAGAAAATCCGCTCCAGTTCAGAATCTTTCAGAATTAAATATTTCTTTTCGGCGCTTTCTTGAGCCAGAAGAATATCCATCAGTTTTTTGGAATTTTCCATCAACGCAAACTGGTAGTTCGTCATATTATAGGCCACCCGGTTAAGCTTTTGCAGGCTGTAAAGAGCATATGCGCTGGCCAGGACGGTTAGAAACGCCATAAACAAATAACCGAACAATAATTTACGGCTGATAGTGAGTTTCATCATTAAAAAAACCAGTGAAGGTTGCTGCAAGTTTGAAATGAACACTCCCCAAACACATTGCTTTTTTGAAGTAGCACAACCTGCCGCTTCCCGTAAAGAATAATTTGTTTATCCGTCGATATTTATGGCGTCATGACCGGCCTGCAAAAATTCTGAAAGCTTCTTGCCACGGAAGGAAAGTTTTGTTAAACTTACCAAATCAAGAAGACAGCATTTTTCGCAGAGTTAGAAAGCTGTTGAAACAGGAAACATCATGCCTTGCAAGCATATCTCTAATGGGAAAGAGGGGAGATTCATCGATGATTTACAATGAAGAATTTGAAACACTGCCGCGTGAAGCCTTGAAGGCCCTTCAAGTTAAAAGGCTCCAGCAGGTGATGCAGCGTGTGTATCACACTGTCGGTTTTTATAAAAAGTCGCTCACCGCTGCAAAAATTTCACCGGAAAATATCCGTTCACTTGACGATTTAAAAAAAATACCCTTCATTACCCGCCAGGATTTGCGAAACAATTATCCCTTTGGATTGTTTGCCGTGCCGATGAGCAACATCGTTCGCCTGCATGCATCTTCCGGCACTTCCGGCCGTTCTTCCGTCTTCAGTTATACGCGGCGCGATCTTGAAATCTGGACGGAGCTGACAGCCCGCAGTCTGTCCGCGGCGGGACTGACGAAAAACGATATCGTCCATAACGCTTTCAGTTATGGCTTGCTGCCAAGCGGTCTGGGACTTCACTACGGCGTTGAAAAAATTGGCGCCAGCGTCATTCCCATGTCTGACGGAAACACCAAAAGACAAATCCTTCTCCTGCAGGATTTTGGCCCGACCGTTCTTTGCGCCACTCCATCCTATGCCCTGCATCTGGCTCAGGAAGGAACGGCTATGGGAGTGGACATGAAATCCCTCCAGCTGCGTGTCGGCATCTTCGGCTCGGAACTCTGGAGCCATGCCACCCGCGACGTGCTGGAAAATGCCTTTGATATCAAAGCGCTCAATATTTTCGGCCTTTCGGAAATAATGGGACCGGGTATCGCCATGGAGTGTCTGGAAGGACGCCGCGGCATGCACGTATTTGAAGATCATTTCATCGTGGAAACCATCGACCCGGAAACCGGCGAGACGCTGCCCGAAGGGGAAGAGGGAGAACTGATCTTTACCAGCCTGACCCGGGAAGCTTTTCCACTGGTCCGCTATCGCTCCGGTGACATTTCGCGCTTGATCACTGAACCATGCCGTTGCGGCCGCACGCATATCCGGATGGAGCGCGTATTGAAAAGAAGCGACGACATGATCACCATCCGCGGCATTAATATCTTTCCCGTACAAGTGGAAGCGATCCTCAAGGAAATTGAAGGTGTCGAGCCAAATTACCAACTGATTATCGACAAAATCGGCGCGCTGGACGCTGTAGAGCTGCACGTGGAAGTCGGCGAAAAATTCTTTGGTGAAGCGGGTGGTGTCAAGGAACTGCAAAAAATTGAAAAGCGCATCGTCAAGGACATGAAGGATTACCTGAGCATTTCGCCGCGTGTCAAACTGGTTGCCCCGCAAACCTTGAAGGAAAGCGGTGAAAAGGTCATTGATAAACGCACCATCTGATTTTGCGCATGACCGCGGGTAATGCGAAGCAATCTCCTGAATGCTGAACACATGAACTTAATGAAGTGGAGGGAAAATATATGAAAGTCGAACAAATCTCTGTTTTTCTGGAAAACAAACCAGGCTCACTGGAACACGCCACGCGCGTCCTCAAAGAAAACAACATTAATATCAGAACTTTGTCGATTGCCGAAACCGTGGATTTCGGTATTTTGCGCCTGATTGTTAATGATGTGGACAAAACCAATCAAGTTCTCAAGGAAGCTGGTTTCCGCGTCAGTAAAACCGTCGTGGTCGCTGTCGAAGTTCCCGATCAGCCGGGCGGCCTGCACGGCATCATGGAGGTACTGAACAAAGAAGCTATCAACGTAGAATATCTTTATGCTTTTGTCGAAAAAAGCGGCCAAAACGCTGTCATCATCTTCCGTTTCGACGATCCGGAAAAAGCCATCGACGTGCTTTTGAAACACAAATTTACGGTTGTGCCGGGAGCAAAGCTCTACGAGTTCTAACCGGATCCAAAACAGCAAGTTGGACGGCTCAACGCAAACGGACATGCAAGAAAGATGATGGCAGATGCCGCACGAAAATTATATCTCCCGCACAACCAATTTATTGAAAAGTTTTGACCGGGCGATTACTCTGGTTAAGACAGTCCTGATTGTGCGCTACGGAGAGGAAGCTGAGGCGCTGATCCAGGCGTCACGTCAAAAATATCGTGACCTGATTCCTCAAATTCCTTATATCGGCGCAAACAATCCTCTGGTGGACATATTCTATTTACCTGCCAGCCGGCACCTGGGAATATACAAAGCATTTCAAGAACGTGGCAAGACGGTCGAAGAAGCAGGACGGCTCGTGTACGAAATTGGTGAAGCGGAACTTAAAGCAATCCCGGGCTTTGTGCGTCGAGCTGTTGGCATTGTGTGGTTTTCCCGATGGTTTGCTACACGACTGCAAAAACGAGCGGCTCTTTCCCAGCAGCGCCAATACCCCGGTGGTTATGTTGTTGCCTATGTGCAAGGGAACGGGGCAGAGTTCGACTATGAATTCGACTATCTCGAATGTGCGGTCCATAATTTTTTCCGGCAGCAAGATGCGGCAAAGCTGGTTCCTTATCTCTGTGCCATCGACAAGATTGCCAGCGAGTTAATGGGCTGGGGATTGTGCCGGACAATGACCCTCGCCGAGGGCGGTGCGAAGTGCGATTTTCGATTCAAAAAGGGTGGCCAGACTTGTGTGACAATACCTCCATCGTTGAGGAAGGTGTATAAATAAAGAGATAATTCTGCTCAACACTCTTAGAGCTGAGCACGGCCCGCCGGGCTGCTCCGGGTGAGCTTTTCGCCCACGGAAAAAGTCAGTTTCATTCCAAAATTACTGAGGCCGATGACAGTTTCCATGACGCTGTTAACTTATCAATATTTTGCTCAAGACATTTGAATAATACTTACAAATTCCTTGATTTTATTGTATTAATAAAAAAAGCCTTTTTCTATTTAAAGTTGCCGTCTTGAAATATTGCAGGATTGAAAAGGAGAACAATCCATGTTGGAACGCATGAAGGCTTATAATCAAGCCATCTTCGACACCGACCGCGAAAGGGCATTGAAGGTTGTTCATGACGCCCTTGAAGACGGCATGAAGCCGGAGGACGTGGTTTTTGGGCTGGTGATTCCCGCCATTGAAGCCATGGTCAAGTCCATCAGCGAGGATTTTGACGCCAGCCTCGCGCAACATTTCATGGCTTCTCAGATTGGCGCGGAGGTTGTCGAGGAAATGATTCCGAAATTCGCGCAGCGCCCGGACTTTATCGGCCATGTTGTCATCGGCACTTCCCCCGGAGATTTTCACGGGCTCGGCAAACGCATTGTGATCGGATGTTTGAAAGCCTTTATGATCGGGGCCACCGATCTGGGACTCAATGTTTCGCCCGAGCGTTTTGTCGATGAAGCTCTGGCGCGCAACGCTCAAGTGATCGGTATATCCTCCATGATGGTGCATACGGCGAGAGGGGAAAACGGATGCCTCAAAGTGCGCCGGATTTTACAGGAGCGGGGGCTGGAGGATCGGATCAAAATCGCCGTGGGCGGCGCACCGTACCGCTTTGATCATGATTTGTATAAAATAGTAAAGGCCGATGTCTGGGCCGAGAACGGCGTGACGGCGGGGAAGGTCATCACGGATCTCATCAAGGGGGTGCAATAATGATAACCGGCATGGACAGGCTGGCGGCGGCAATCAACGGAGAAGAATCGGATCGCATCCCCGTGTTCTGCAATCTCCTGGATCAGGGCGCGAGGGAACTGGGGATGTCCATCAAGGAATATTATTCCAGGGGAGAGTACGTTGCCGAAGGACAGTTGCGGATGCGCGCAAAATACGGTTACGACAATCTCTGGAGCCTTTTCTACGTGGGAAAGGAGGCGCAACTGCTGGGATGCCGGAAAACGATTTATGCCGCCGACGGTCCTCCCAACATCGGAGAGATGGTTATCAGGACGTATGATGATGTCGGTAAACTCCGGGTGCCGGACGATATCAGCGGTCATCCCGCCTTTGAGGAATCGTTGAAATGCCTGAAAATCCTCAGCGCCGAGGCAGGCGGAAAGTACCCCATCTGCGCATATCTGACCGCCTCCCTGACGCTTCCCGCCATCCTGATGGGGATGGAAAAATGGCTGGAGCTGTTCCTGGCCGGTCCGGTTGACGTCCGGGATGAACTGCTGGCGAAATGCTCGGACTTCTTTCACAAGCAGATCAAAGCTTATCGGGATGCGGGAGCGAACGTTTTGATTTACTCCAATCCCTTTGGTTCCACCGATTTTATTCCCATGCGGCTTTTCCGGGAGGTTTCCCTGACCTGGATGGAACGCGATTTGAAACCTGTCGGTACGCGGGGCGTGGTCTACTACTGTGGAAGTTCAAAGCTCAACAACGTGATTGATCAGGTGATCGAGCGGCTGGGCCTATCGGTTTTTTATCTGAGTCCTCTCGATGATATTGCCGAAGGGAAGAAAATTATCGCGGGAAGGGGACTTTGCTGCGGCGTTATCAACGACATCAAACTCATGGACTGGTCAAAGGAAGAGATCAGACGGGAAGTGAAAAGGATGATTGACCAGGGCAAGCCGGGCGGACGGTTTCTCTTCGGCACACTGGTCATGCCCTATAATATTCCGGAAGAGAGTATCTTGGCCATGCTGGAGGCGGCTTATGAATACGGACGGTATTAACAGGGGCGAAGAAAGGATTCTTTTGCTGGGTTGTGGCATTCTGCGGGCGGAAATCCGGTGGATCATTGAAAAGAACGGATGGCCGGTCGATGTGTCTTTTCTCGATTCGACCCTGCACATCGATTTCGACGCTCTCGCCAAAGGGCTGACATCGGCGCTGGCAAAAAAGACAGGAAGGAAAATCATTGTCTTTTACGGCGCCTGCCATCCGCTCATGGAGAAAATACTCAATGATGCAAAGGTTTCCAGAATTCCCGGACAGAACTGCGTGGAAATGCTGCTCGGTCCTGAAATGTTTACCGGGGAGCTGTCCCAAGGCGCTTTTTTTCTTCTGAAGGACTGGGCGCGCAGATTTGACGTCATTTTGAAAAAAACCATGGGTGATCATGAAGAGGTGTGGAAAGCGATCTACCAGGGCGACAGAAAATATCTTGCCTGTATCCGCACGCCCTGTTCGGGAGATTTCCAGGCGGAGGCCG
>CAZBGE010000032.1:0-16410 GCA_964491435.1 uncultured Smithella sp. | reverse complement strand
AAATATCTTGCCTGTATCCGCACGCCCTGTTCGGGAGATTTCCAGGCGGAGGCCGCGGAGGCTGGTAAAAAAGTAGGCCTTCCGCTCAAGTGGCTGGACGTATCGCTTTGGCATCTGGAATCGGTCCTGCGGGAAGCGCTGGAAAAAAATTGAGAGAAAACAGATGACGGAAACAAACAACATATCCCCGGAAGAATTCACCAGACTGAATGATCGTCTGCAAAAACTGGCTATGGAAAAATCGTATCTTAATCTGGTCATCCATATGATGAGTGGATTAAGCGCCGTCGCCGGTATTGAAAATCTCGTTGAGAATATGTTGCAGGTCATTCTCGGCAATATCGGAGGCACAAATCTCATTGTTTATTATCTGGTGGATCAGGATATTTACTATGCCGATGTGCTGGGCAAAAAAATGAAACTCGATTCCATCGACGATGCCCATGTGCGGAAGGCGTGGGATAGTCATGAGCAAGCGGAATATGAAGAGGATTTCAGAAACACACTGATGATGACTCCGGAATTTACGAAGGCCAGGACGTGGGTGTTTCCCCTGCTGGTCGGTTCCGAATTGATCGGCGTCATCAAGATGGAAGGAATGCACATAGGCGCCCGCGAAATGCAAAAACAGCTTCCGACGTTTTTCAGTTTCGCCGCTCTGATATTGAAAAACGAAATACGGGGGCATACCAGGCTTCAGCAGGCCTTTGATGAGTTACAGAAGTTTAATGTAAGACTCGCCAATGAAATTGATGAGCGGATGCGCGTCGAAAAAGCCTTGCGGGAACGCGTGAAGGAGTTGCGATGTCTTTATTCCGTTGCGGACATTATCGAAAATACGGATTCCACGGAAGAACTGCTTCAAAAGACAGCAAACGCAATGCCTCCCGGTTTTTTTTACCCGGAAAATGCTTGTGCAAGAATCATTTTGTCGGCTCTGGAATTCAAAACAGAAAATTTCCAGGAGACAGAGTGGAAATTATCAGGCGACATCACCGTATCCGGCAAACCGGTTGGTAAAATCGAGGTTTGCTATCTGGTCCGGATGTCTGGCCCGGATGAAGGTCCATTTCTCAAGGAAGAGCGCAGTCTCATCCAGGCGATTGCCGAACGTCTGGGGCGGGTGATGGAGCGTAAGCAGGCGGAAGAAGAAAAGGGAAAGCTCATTTTAGAACTCAGAAGGGCGCTTTCTGAAGTGAAGACGTTAAGCGGCCTGCTTCCGATCTGTGCTTCCTGCAAGAAGATACGCAATGATAAGGGATACTGGGAGCAATTGGAAGGTTATATCGGAAAAAGATCGGAAGCAGTATTCAGCCACGGTGTGTGTCCGGAATGCGCCAAAAAAATAATGGAAGATAATCCTGGGCCCTTTTTGCGGCGAAAGATGGAGGGGAAAGAGGTCATTCTTTTTGCGGATGATGAGGCCGACTTCCGCCTTCTTTTTATCAGGCAAATGAGGAGATTCTGCAAAGACTGCGAGCTTGATTTTATTGAAGCCGATAACGGAGAAGATGCTTGGCAATTGCTCAAGCGCGGCGTCAAACCTTCCGTGATGATTTTTGACAATATCATGCCGAAGATTAACGGCATCGCATTACTCAGGATCATAGATATGCAAAATCCGGAATTGAGCAATATTCCCCGCATTTTGATCAGCGGATCCGGCAATGAACAAATCATCAGTGAAGCAAAAAGCCTGCGATGCGTATTTTTTGAGAAGGGAATTAGTGTTGAAAAGTTTGCTCAACAAATATGCCGGCACATATTAGAAACACTTGGCATAGGTAAAAATGAGTAAAAGTATTTGAGCGGGAAGCGGAGAGAAACTGTTTCCTGATGCTACTGAGAAGGAAGGCCTGTTTTGAAGTTATAAAACTGCGACCCGCCGGACACTTACACTATTAACGCTGTTAAGTCTTTGGCGCGTTCAGAAATTTCGGCCATCATGACCTCGATATCCGTTTCTTCCAGATCCAGAAGGCGTATTGCCTCAGCCATCTCGGGAGGTTCCTCCTTCAACAGGCTGAATCCGATCCGGCGCGTCAGCATATTTGCCAGATAAAGAATCAAAACGGTCCTGGGCACGCCTGCGGATACATCCGGACCTTCATGGGCGCCGACCGCATCCACCAGGCTTTTGTCAAATCCCCAACGCTGAAACAATGCTCCGCCAAAGCCGGCATGTACGCTTTGAATCATCGTTAAAATACTGTCCATATTGATTCCGGGCGCACCGTTCTTTCCGGCAAGAGAAAGGGTGACCGCGTGAAAAAGCAGGATTTTGCCGATGTCGTGCGTCAGACCCAAAAAGAGTAGCGTCTCCTCGTCTTCATTGAACCTTCGGGCAATCACCCGCGCGGCGCAGGAGGTCGCCAGGCAGTGACGATAGATTTTGCCCATCACGGAATCCACCTGTCTGTTGCCTGGCTTATAAAGAGACTTCGTCACCATGTCGGAAACGATTCTTCCTGTGTCTTTTACGCCGACCAGCGTCAGGGCCTGCTGCACCGACTTTGCCCCGCCCGGATGGCCATATGGCGCAGAGTTTGCCGCATTGAGAAGCAGGGCCGCCACAATCGGTTCCCGCAAAATGCATGACGCGATCTCACCGGGAGCGGCGCCCGGAAGTTTCAGCACATTCTGAATGCTCTGGAGCGCAGGGGGAAAAGCGGGCAGTTCGATTTTTCCTTTTTTAAAATCCTCAAAAACATCCCGTACAGCGGTCAACAGATTTTCTTTGGCGAGTAAAGGATTGGACTCTTTCTGTACGTTTGGCGCCCTGTCTTTCGCTGCGCTTCCTTCCGGCGGAGACACCAGCCCTACCTTGATCAGCTTCTTGTAGATCGTATCACGATCGATCGGTTTGGCGATATAATCGTTGCATCCGGCCTGCACCGCCGTCACAATCGAATCCTTGTCCGCGGAGGAGGTCACCATGATAATGACACACCTCTTGCCGGCCAGCGGGTTGTTCTCCTTCTCCATTTCCCGGATCTGATAAAGAACGTCCAGACCATTAACGTCCGGCATCGAAATATCCAGGGTAATCAGGTCGAAAGGCTTTTCCTGTTCCTGCGCCGCCTGAAAGGCGTCCAGGGCCGCTTGCCCGCCATTCACCGCCACGCATTCCCCATAGCCGGTCATAATCCTCTCCATCAATTTCCTGCTGACCAGTTCATCATCGGCAATCAAGATCCTCATTTTTCACTCCGTTCAGATTTATCCAGGATAAAACGCCTGAGCCGCCCGAAGGCTTCTTCCATTTCGGGCAGCTTCTGCTTCAGGCCATCGCAATTTCCCGCCTTGCCCAGTTTTTCCATTCCGGCGGCAACTTCCGATAATTCATATGCTTTTAAATTTGCAGCCCCGCCCTTGATCGAATGAGCTTCCTTGCCGGCAAGCGCGGTATCTCCATCCATGATGGCCTGCCGGATCAGCACAAGCTGCTTTTCAACATTCTGTGCAAACCCTTCCATCACTTCCTGTAAAAACACACGATCGTCTCCGAACTCGTACAGGGCGCCTTCATAATCCATGACTGCCTGATCTTCAGGATTCTTCTCTTTTTCCATCAGGGAATTGATCTCCGGCCCATCTTTTGCCGGAAGGGTTTGAGAAGTCCATTTGTCAACCATCTTCAGAAGATCCGATCTCCGGACAGGCTTGGAGATATAATCGTCCATTCCCGCTTCCAGACATCTTTCAATATACTCTTTGATGGCATGCGCCGTCATGGCCACAATCGGAATTCGTTTCCGCCCTCTTTTTTGCGCCTCGGCTTTCCGGATCTCCGTGGTTGCTTCATAGCCGTCCATGACGGGCATTTGCACATCCATCAGGATCAGATTATAAGTCTTTTCCAAAAACGCATGCAGGGCCTGCGCGCCGTTTTCGGCCAGATCGACCTTGTATCCGGCGTTCTGGAGATGCCTCATGGCAATCTGCTGGTTGGTAGGATAATCCTCGGCCAGAAGAATGGCAACATGATTTTGATGCTTTTCTTTGATCGTGTGCTGTGTCACCAGCTTTTCTGTGCCACCGGCAAGTTCGGCCTCCTGGCTGCTCAAGACATCCTCAATGGCATGGTAGAGTTCATCCCGGCGGACTGGTTTGGTCAGATAGCCCTGAATGCCGATGTCCCGGCAGCTTTGCCCGTCGCCCCGCTTTCCCGCGGAAGTCAGAATCATGCAGGGAATCGCCCGGAAATCCTCCCGCGCCCGAATCTGCCGGACCATGTCAAATCCATCCATTTCCGGCATCAGATAATCCGAAAGGATCAGATCAAAACGCCTGCCACTCCGGCAGCTTTCATCGAGAATCGTCAGAGCCTCGGCGGCATTTGCGGACTCAACGCTTTGGCAGCCCCAGGATTTCATGTATTCCCGGAGGATAATGCGGTTATTCTGATTGTCATCGACAATCAGAATATTTAATTCCGGAAAAAGAACCTGGCGTTTGGGTTGAGGTTCGTCCGGCAGGTTTTGCTTTTGAAAAACCAGATCAAACCAGAATTTTGCACCCTTGCCTTCTTCACTTTCCAGGAAAATCTTGCCTCCCATCATTTCCACAATCATTTGGGATATGGTCGTTCCCAGGCCGGTTCCTCCGAACTTTCTTGTTGTTGAACCGTCGGCCTGGGTAAAGCTCTCAAAAATGCTGGCCTGCTTATCCCTGGGAATACCGATTCCCGTATCCCTGATGGAAAAACGGATCAGTACTTCCTCCTCCCGGTTTGCCAGCAACTCTCCTTTCAGATAAACTTCTCCCGAAGAAGTGAACTTGATCGCATTGCCAACCATATTGACCAGAACCTGCCGGAGACGGCCCGGATCTCCCATAAGCAGATGCGGCACGTCGGAATCGAGAAATGCCGAAAGTTCAAGACCCTTCTGGGACGCACGCACAAAAAAACCGCTGGCCACATTGTCAAAAGTATTGCGAAGGTCAAACGGAATGGACTCAAGGCTCATTTTGCCCGCTTCAATTTTGGAAAAATCGAGGACATCGTTGATAATATCAAGTAAGGCTTCCGCTTCCCGGTTGATCGTGTTCAATATGCCGTGGAGGGTTTCATCGGTATTCATATCCAGAGCGACTTCCGTCATGCCGATGACCCCGTTTAAAGGCGTGCGAATTTCATGACTCATATTCGCCAGAAATTGACTTTTAGCGCGGGTGGCTTCCTCTGCCGCTGCCTTGGCCCGAAGCAGCTCTACCTCGTTCTTCAGACGTTCCGTCACATCTCTGCCCACCCCGCGGAATCCGACCGCATTGCCGTCATTGTCTTTTAAAAGATTGATGATAGCTTCAATAAAAGCCGTTTCGCCGTTTTTCCGGACAAACTGCCAGTCAAGTTTTCCCGCATCGCCGGTCAGCAGGATATTCTGAAACAATTTAAAGACCATGGAGATATGCATCGGGCTGGTAAATTTCTGATAATTCATGCCCCGGAGTTCTTCTGGTGAATACTCAAGAAAATTGGCGACGGAAGGATTAAAAAATTGAAGACAGCCGGCCAGGTCGATCTCGAAGTACACGTCATCCATGTTGACCAGAATGTCCCTGTATTTTTCTTCGCTCTTGCACAGAGCTTCCGCAACCTTTCTCTTTTCTTCAATATCCCTTTCGAGCTGCCTCTCCTGTCTCAAGTCATGAACCGTCAGAGACAGGCCAACCGTTTCTTTTCTTTTGTCCGTCACAAAATTGAGGATCAGAGAAACGGGAATCCTTTCTCCCGTTTGGCTTTTCAGATGATATTCACCCTTCGTGTCCTGCGATGACATGTTCCGGATGTTCTCGTCGTTTATCCCCAGAAACTGTTCTTCGACAAAAAGAGAGGTGTAGTGACGGCCCAGCAGCTCTTCTTTCGGCGCGCCAACCAAAGCGCAAGCGGCATAATTGACATCCATGATCAGCCCATCGGTATCCGCCAGAACCACCATGTCGGTTATGCTGGCAATTATGTACTCCGCGGCCAGGGCAGCCGAAAAAACCATAAACCGGTAGCGGGTGATGGCATACCAGATGCCGCCGATCCAGATAATGACTCCCAGATGCGCCACGGCTGGAATTTTAACACCCGCGCCGGGAAGGATAATATTGACGGCCAGGCCGAAAATCACCACGGGAACCCAGGTAACGATGATAATCAAAGCCTGCTTCTTTTCCCGTAAAATTCTGGTTTTAATTCTCCAACGCATCAGAAAAATCGGACCCGTAACCAGGACGCCGGCCATGTATATCAGATAGGCGTGATAAAGCGGACTATCCGGGCTGGCGACTTCGGATACCCCCAGCGGCGTATCGGCAAAGCCGGCAATCAGCAGATAATCGGTAAGTACGTAATAAAAGAAAACAAAACCCAAAAGAACCAGTGCCGCGAACGCTATTTTATGAATGCCGCGTGAAAAGAAATTGCGCCACGAAAGACTGAGAAGGAAACTCAGCAGAAGAGGGGGAAACAAACACCAGCCCAGCGCCCCCAGTTTATACCAGAACCAGCGGCTTTCTTCCGAAGGTGAAATAAAAACAAAGGTGTAACCAAAAGACCAGATCGTGAAACACAGACACAAGAGAAAGAAAAAACGATTTTCCCGCCCCTTGGCGTTCAGAGCTAAAACATGAGCGCCGAAATACAAATAAATCGCGGAGGCGAGAAAGGATAAAAGAGATAAAATATTATTCATTCACTTTTCAATTTCTTCTTGTCAGCAAAAAGGCGGCAATGGCCGGCGTTATTGAGCATGCCAAAGCGGTTGGTCGTTATTTCTTCGCATCATACAACTTGATCATCGTATCCGCGATGTCAGGGGCTTAATCCATATCCGGGAAGGTGGAAATCTCCAGAATAATGGTATAATCTTCTCCTATTTGTCAATTACGCCAATCATGACATCCGATGTAAAAGCCGGCGCGGACAAAACCATGACCATCAAAAAACGATATTCCCAACAGTAAAACCTTCGTCATGATTTGAAAACACCCTCGCAAATTTAGATATGCTGTTTTGCGTAAAAAGCAAGATTTGTCAAAGGCAAAAAAGCGCGCCCGGAAAACGTGTCTTATTGTTTCTACATTGCAATCTCACAAAATCTTGCTCCCATAATCTTCTTGACGCGCCAGATCGCGCTTAATATACTGCATCCAACAAAAAGGAGTTTCTTATCAATGACTTTGCTTACCGGACTAATGATCGCCGTCGCTGGCTTAATCGTTTGGGGAATCTGGCAACAGCAGAAAAGAATGTTTTACTTCCGGGAACTGGCGGCGGCCAAAATTCTGCAAAACAGCGAAGAAAAATTCCGCAAGGCTTTTGAAACTTCTCCCGATGCCTTGGCCATCACGCGGTTTACCGACGGACGGGTGGTTGCCGTGAATAACGGTTTTTTTAATGTGATGGGCTATGCCCCAGAAGAAATTGCCGGTAAGTTAGTCAAAGATTATAATATCTGGGCAAAGGAAGACGAAAGAGCAAGAATGCGCGAAACGCTCCAGAAGGAAAGCGTTGTCAGCAATATGGAAATGTCTTTCCGGCGCAAAAACGGAGATATCGGTTATGGACTGATGTCGGTATCGACAATTGAACTGGAAGGCGAACTGCACGTTTTGGGGATAATCCGCGATATCACAAAGCGTAAGCTGGAAGAACAGGCGATGCAGGAAAATGAAAGAAAGTTACGGGAGGCCCAGAAAATGGCTCATCTGGGTTTCTGGTCGTGGGATGTGAAAACGGGCAAAGTGGAATGGTCGGATGAAGTTTTCAAGATTTTTGGTCTTGATCCCGTAAAGTTTACGCCGCACATTGATTCCATTCTGGACTTATCGCCCTGGTCCGACGATCACCAGCGCGGAAAACAATTGATTGCGGCCGCCGCAGAAAATCATGCTCCCGGTTTTTACGAACAAAGGTTCGTTCGTCCGGATCAAAGCACCGGTTATTACTATTCGACATTTCAAGGCATCTACGATGAAAAAGGCGGGTTGGTTACAATAATCGGAACCATGCTGGACATCACTGAAAGGAAACTGGCGGAAGAAAATATTCGCAAACTGAATGAAGAATTGGAAAAGAAGGTCGCCGAAAGAACAGCCGCACTGAAAGAAGCTATAGATAATCTGGAAAAACTCAATCGGGTTTTTGTCGGCAGAGAATTAAGAATGGCCGAGTTGAAAAAAAGGATTGCCGGGCTGGAGCAAACAGGCGGCGGACCGCATCATCAGGAAAATCGAAGGACACCAACTGATCGGACAGCAAATATTTATTTGCCTTACCCGGTGATCAACCGCGCTTCCGGCCCGGCCAGCCTCCGGCGGGGAATAAAGCCGTTGCGCTCATCCCTTCAATATGCTAAGCAAATCGCCAATTAATGTTCCTTGGGAGCAACCTATGAAGTACGAACCGATTACCATCGAAGAAAAATGGCAAAAGAAGTGGGAAGAAGAAAAGATTTTTAAAGTTACGGAGGACGACCAGCAAAAGAAAAAATACTACCTGCTGGAGATGTTTCCCTATCCCTCCGGCAAAATCCATATCGGCCATGTCCGCAATTACACGATCGGGGATGTCGTCGCCCGCTACAAGCGCATGAAAGGATTCAACGTTTTGCATCCGATTGGCTGGGACGCCTTCGGCATGCCCGCGGAAAACGCCGCCATCGAACACAAAATCCATCCGTCCAAATGGACTCACGAAAATATCAATCACATGAAGAAGCAGCTCAAACGCATGGGCTTCAGCTACGACTGGGATCGCGAAGTCGCTACCTGCGAACCGGAATATTACCGGTGGGAGCAACTTTTCTTTATCTGGATGCATGAAAAAGGCCTGGCCTACAAGAAACGCTCCAGCGTTAATTTCTGCAAGAAATGCGACACGGTGCTGGCCAACGAGCAGGTCGAAGGCGGCCTGTGCTGGCGCTGTGGCACGGAAGTGACGGAAAAAGTTCTGGATCAGTGGTTTTTCAAAATAACGGCTTACACGGAAGAACTTCTGGAATATTGTGACAAGCTGCCCGGCTGGCCGGAACGCGTCATGACCATGCAGAAAAACTGGATTGGCAAAAGCTACGGTTGCCTGGTCGATTTCCCGATGGCTGATGGAAATGGCGCCATCAAGGTTTTCACCACCCGTCAGGACACGCTTTTCGGCGCAACGTTCATGCTGGTGGCCGCCGAACATCCGCTGGTCATGGAACTTTCCAAAGGCAAGCCCTGCGAAAAAGAAGTGCGGACGTTTGTGGAAAAAGTCAAAAAGCAGGACAAGCTGATGCGGACTTCCGAGTATTATGAAAAGGAAGGCCTGTTTCTGGATTCTTATTGTAAAAACCCGCTCACCGGCCGGGAAATGCCCATCTATGCGGCCAATTTCGTTCTGGCGGACTATGGCACCGGCTGCGTTATGGCCGTACCCACCCATGATCAGCGCGACTTTGAATTTGCCAAAAAATTCAGCCTGCCGCTGATTGTTGTCATATCGCCGAAGGATCGCGCCCTCGATCCGGACACAATGACGGAAGCCTATGTGGATGAAGGCATTCTGGTCAATTCCGGCCAGTTCAACGGCATGGAAAATACAAAGGTGCTGGAAGCCATCGCCGATTTTCTGGAGGCGCAGGGGAAAGGCAAGCGGACGATCCAGTACCGCCTGCGCGACTGGGGCATTTCCCGCCAGCGCTACTGGGGCGCGCCCATCCCGATGATCAATTGCGACAAATGCGGCATCGTTCCGGTTGACGAAAAAGACCTGCCGGTGATTCTCCCGGAAAAAGTGGTTTTCAGCCCCGAAGGCGGATCGCCGCTCGCGGCCCTGCCGGAATTTGTCAACACCACCTGTCCGAAATGCGGAGGCCCCGCCGCGCGCGAAACCGACACGATGGACACCTTTGTGGAATCGTCCTGGTATTTCGACCGCTACTGCTGCCCGAAATGCGACACGAAGCCGGGTCTGGACCGCAAGGCGCTGGATTACTGGATGCCGGTGGATCAATACATCGGCGGCATCGAGCACGCGATCCTGCATCTGCTCTATGCGCGCTTTTACACCAAGGTACTGCGCGATTTCGGCGTGATCGGCGTAGATGAACCTTTCACCAATCTGCTCACGCAGGGCATGGTCTGCAAAGAAACGATGAAGTGCCCCGAACACGGCTATCTGTTCCCTGAACAGGCGGCGGATGGCAAGTGCCATCTCTGCGGCAAGGAGGTCATCATCGGCAAAACCGAGAAGATGTCCAAGTCGCTCAAAAACGTGATTGATCCGGACTATCTGATCAAAACCTATGGCGCGGACACGGCGCGCATCTTTTGCCTGTTTGCTGCTCCGCCGGAAAAGGATCTGGAATGGAGCGAGCAGGGCGTGGATGGCTCGTTCCGTTTCCTGAGCCGCCTCTGGCGCATTTTTGACGATTACCTGGAGGATATCAAAACCGTCGCGCCGGCGGCCGGAAACATGGCGCTGGAAGGCGAGATCAAGACGCTGAGACGCAAGACGCACCAGACGATCCGCAAGGTCACGCAGGATATTGAAGACCGCTTCCACTTCAACACGGCGATCAGCGCCGTTATGGAACTGGTCAACACGATCTATGCTGTCAAGCGTCCCGCGAAAGATGATCAGGCCGCCTGGGCGGCCATCCGCGAAGCGCTGGAAGCGGCGGTCTTGCTACTGGCGCCCATCGTGCCGCATATCACCGAAGAACTCTGGGGGATGCTGGGACATGAGACAACCGTGGCCGATACGCCTTGGCCGGATTTTGATCCGGCCGTCGCCAGCGAGGAAGAAATGACCATCGTTATTCAAATTAACGGCAAGCTCCGGAGCAGGATGACCGTGCCGGTTGCCGAGGATGCGGAGAAAATCAAGGCTGACGCGCAGGCGGATGAAAAAATCGTGGCGATGCTTCAGGGGGCGGCCATTAAAAAAGTCATTTATGTGCCGAAGAAACTGGTCAACATTGTTGTGCAATAAGGGGTTTCATCCATGTTAAGGCGAAAGAAACCTGTGGCGGTGAAAATCTGTTTTTGGAGTCTGTCCTTTTTTCTGCTGTTCGGCTGCGGTTATGGTTTTGCGCCGCAGGGTCAATACATTGATAAGCGTATAAAAAATTTGTATGTCGAGCCTTTTGGCAACAAAACCGCGCAGGCGGAAGTGGAAAATTTCCTGCGGACGGCGTTTATCGATCAAATTATCCAGCACAGCCGTTTTAAAGCCGCGCCGGACATCGAACAGGCAGATGCGGTGATCGGCGGTAATGTTCTGAATCTCCGCACCGAGGCTCTTTCCTACCGGAATAATATACTGGCGGCTGAAGAAAGAATGACCATCACGCTGGAGGTCAGTTTCCGTGAAAAGGAAAACGGCAGAATTATCTGGTCTTCGCGAAATGTCACCAGAACGGCCGATTACAAGCTGCAAAGCAACACGGATTTGCAGTCCGCAAGAAAGCAGGCTTTGTCCAAACTGACCCATGACACGGCGGAAACAACTTTTAATCTGATGATGTCTGATTTTTAGCGGCGTCGCGACGTACAATCATGAAACCTTCTTTATATCAATGGGGGCGTTTTTTGCTCCGGGGCGCGGACAAAAAACAGGCGGCGGACGTCTGGTCTCCGGAAACGGGAACAGTCAAAGCCATCCTCCGTCCTTCAGCCTTCTTCAGGGACGCTTCGTCTGATTATCTGCTGGTGTCCGATGCGTCAACAGATATCTCATGTGACCCGCTGGCCTTGAAAAGACTGCTGCTGGTCGCCTGCGAAACGCAAGCCGGGATCATCTATGCGGATTTCCTGACCGCTACGGAAGGCCGTCTTGTTCCGCATCCGCTCAACGATTATCAGGAAGGATCCATCCGCGACGATTTCAATTTCGGTCCATTTTTTATTATTTCCACGGCGGCTATCAAAACCGCTCTGAAAAAACACGGCGGCCTGCCCGGAGACGCCTTGGCCGCCTTTTACGATCTGCGTCTGAAAATCTCACAGGACGCCGCCATCCTGCATCTGCCGGAGTTTCTCTACACGGCATCCGCCAAAAAGCCGGAAACGTTTCCGGCAGTCAAAACTGAAGCGCATTTTGACTATGTCGCAAGGGAAAATTTCATCCGCCAGAAGAAATTCGAAAAAATCGCTACCCGTCACTTACAGCGCATCGGGGCGCATCTGCCGCCGCGGAACCGCAAGGCAAAACCTGCAACCGCTGCTTTTGCGGTGGAAGCCAGCATTGTCATTCCCGTGTTCAACCGCAATAAGACCATTATCGACGCGCTTTCCAGCGCGCTTTCGCAAAAAACAAGTTTTGCCTTCAACGTGATCGTCGTGGACAACCACTCCACGGACGGCACAACCGGCATTCTGAAAAAGTATGCCGGAAAAGATTCCCTGGTCCGTCACCTGGTTCCAGCGCGGCGCGATCTGGGAATCGGCGGCTGCTGGAATGAGGCTGTTTACTCATCCTGCTGTGGACGATATGCCGTGCAACTGGATTCCGACGATCTTTACAGCTCCCCTCATACTCTGCAAAAAATTGTGGACATGTTGCGCAACGGCCGGTTGGCGATGGTCGTGGGATCCTACACGCTGGTCAATGAAAAGCTCAGGCCCATTCCGCCCGGCCTCATCGACCATCGGGAATGGACCCGGCAAAACGGCCACAACAATCTTCTGCGCGTCAACGGCATGGGCGCGCCACGCGCTTTTGACACGGCGGTCATCCGCAAGATCGGTTTTCCCAATGTGAGTTACGGCGAAGACTACGCTGTGGCGCTCCGGCTTTCCCGCGAACATAAAATCGGCAGGATCTACGAAAGCCTTTATCTGTGCCGCCGCTGGACGGACAACACAGACGCGGGTCTGTCTGTCGAAAAACAAAACCGCTATGATTATTACAAGGACTCGCTGCGGACGCTGGAAATCCGCGCAAGGCGGCAATTGAAGGCTGGTGAAAAATCCCTTCCACACAAAAGCATTAAAAAGAACATCGGGGATCTTCTTTCCCGCGGAGGCGGGGATCCAGAATTTATCAACAACAGCAAATCCCTTGTTGCATCCGGCTTGCGGGACAACACAGACCGGCGCAACATTCATACGGAACCTCTTCCCGCCAGCCGGATATTTGCCGAATTTCCCGGAAAAGATGATAAGGCGTTTTCCGCGCTGTGTCGTGATTTCTCTGAAGCGCAAAGTAAGAGCTGGCCTGCCCTGGCGGCAGCCCGCCGCGATCTGACATTGGTCCGTGAAAGAGAACTGTCCCGTGGCGGCTGCAAGATTATTCTGCAGTATAATCCCGCCCGCGCCGCAAGCAGCGGCGCCGCCGTGGATCAGGCGTCCATTAAAAAACGTCCCTGTTTTCTCTGTGAAGCCAATCGTCCGCCTGAACAATCCGGCATCCTGTATCGCAACGATTACCTCCTCCTGTGCAATCCCGCGCCGGTTTTCAGAAATCATTTCACCGTGGCCGCATGCGGGCACAAGCCGCAGGAAATAACTTCCTCTCTGCGCAGCCTTTTGCAAATCTCTTTCGATGCGTCGCCGGGTTACATTGTTTTTTACAACGGACCGGCCTGCGGGGCATCCGCGCCTGATCATCTGCATTTTCAGATGGTTCCTTTCCGGTCGCTTCCCTTCCTAAATCTGGTAAGGGGCGCGCGTCTACGGAAAAAGAATTCATCCGTGCGATACGGAGCGGGAGACGGGTCTGAGCGATCGGTGATTGTGCTGGAATCGGAAAACGCTGGCGCGCTGCAAGAAGAATTTCTGCGTTTATTGAAATGCGCCGGGCGAATTCTGGCGGTTGAAGATGAACCGCTGGTTAATGTTTTGTGCGCTTTCCGCAAAGATTGCTGGCGCTTGATGATTTTTCTGCGCCGGAAACACCGTCCGGATGCCTATTTTGCGGGGGGAGACGCCCATATTTTTGTGTCCCCCGGCGCCGTGGATATGGCCGGCGTGGTCATTACGCCGAGGATTGAAGATTTTGAGCGTCTGAACGGCGGCATATTGCGGAATATCTACCGTGAAGTATCGCTGGACCAGGAGATCTTGAGGGCCATCGTCAACAAATGGTTGTCAACAGACAGTTAAGCCGGATGCCGGATTGTACCGGTATGACGGGAAAGGAGTTTGCCAGGTGACCGGAAAAGAAATCATCATTGACAGCAACATGAGTTTTGCCGAAGCCATTGACGGCAGCGCCGCCCCGCTTTCCGTCATCGATTCGTTATCCCTGGTGGAGGTCATCTATTATTCTTTTGACGGGCTGCGTCACCAGGGCCAGATGATGGTGGACGCAAGACTGGAAGACGATATCTATGAGATATTCCTGCTTGCCGAAAAATTAAAATTCCCGGTCGGTAAAGTCATCCCCGTGGTTGCCTACCGGTGGGAAGACGGAGATTCGATGGCCGACAATAATTCCTCCGGCTTCAACTTCCGGGTGATTGAGGGAACCAATAAACTTTCGCTGCACTCTTTCGGACGTGCAATCGACATCAATCCCGTTCAGAATCCGGTCATTTACCCCACCGGCATGATCGCCCCGGACAAAGCGGCCTACCGGCCCAAAAACAAGGGTACGTTCACTGCCGGGCATCCCGTTGTTCAGGAATTGATCAGGCGCGGCTGGCACTGGGGAGGCAATTTCGAGCAGCCGAAGGATTATCATCATTTTGAGAAAACATGACATCCCATTTCATTGCAGATGTTCTGGTTTACGGTATTGATATGATTTTTCAATCCTGTTTCGGCATTCTTCCAATTGTTCGCTGTATTCTTCCTTCAGATCGGGATGCTTATCAAGGATGATTTCGAAGAGATTCATGGCTCTTGTGTCTTTTGCATCCATCCTGACCGCCGTGATGTAGGCTTCTATTGCTTCGCGCAATTTACCCTGGCCTTCCAGAGAGAGACCGAGATTTTTGTAAGCATTGAACCGGCCGGTATTAATGTTAATGGCCGACCTGCAATATTTTTCGCCCTCGCCAAAACGCTTCAGCATGCACAGGCTGAAGCCAAGATTATTGTTAATCCAGTATGCGAGGTCAGAATCAACATTATCAAGACCGGAGGCTTCCCGGTAATAACTTACCGCATTCTCATACTCGTGCATTCTTCCCATGATGTCTCCAAGAGCAAAAAGACAGGCAATGACCGCCTGTGTGTCGGCGGAGCGCTCCAGCAATTCCCGATAGCAGAATATCGCTTCACCATAACTCCCCCGGCTCTTGAAGGAATGCGCCAGATCATGCAGTGTCTTCTTTAAATCATCCGCGGAATTCATGAGTTGCAGAATATCTTCCTTCTGCTTGGCGGATATTTGCAACTGTTCTTGCAGAGGATTCAATTTTAAAGGCGCCATTCCCAGTCCCCTGAAAACATTCTCCACCAATTCTTCAATGAAAACATAGGTCAGCGAAGGGCTGTAACATCTTTTGTGTCCCAGCCGGTATGAAGTGATGTCCAGCGGCTTTTCTATGTAGTGAAAAACACCTATGCCATACATAACTTCCCTCAGTTTAGGGATGTCAAAACTGATCATGACAATGACGGGAATTTCCGGATAATTCATGTTCATGTGGGCGACAAGTTCAAAACCATCCGTTTTGGAAATATCGCCCAGGCTGGTGATCACCAAATCAGTGACAGGCGATGTTTTCAGAAGATTTACCGCCTCCAGGCCATTCCTGGCAGTGCGAACATGGAAATATTTTTGATAAATGCTCAAAGCGTCGGCAAGGGTCAACAAAAACGGTTCTTCATCATCAACAAGCAACACTTCCCTGGCCGACGCGTGTTCTTGAGTATGATCCTGCGGCTTGTTCGAATCAGATTCATTCATGTTATTAATGCCTTGTCATTTTCCATGGCCAAAGGCGGATGCGCATCGTCATTTTCCGGGCCGTGAAGAATGGCCGCCGCCAGGGTTAAGCAGGTTTCATTTCTCAACCGTTCCATTGCGGAAAGATCCTGCCCGGGCAAGTTTCCCGCCTGATTCCGGTTATGATTTCTTATCCGGCAGATAATCTTCCCTGACCGGGGAAAACACTTCCACGGCGACCGAATCCTCCAGGACGTCAACGCTGTGCTCCATATTCATGGGTATGCACCAGCTGTCTCCGGGCTGAGTGTCGTAAAGTTCTCCGTCTGCTGAAAAAATCATATGTCCGCTGACCAGATATCCGGTCTGCTCATAGGGATGGGAATGTCTGGGCACAATACTGCCCTTCCTCAACAGGAATTCACCAAGCAGCGTTTTTTCGCCGTGCACCAGCGTTTTCTGCTCAATTCCGTTGATTCTCATTTCATAGCCGTCCGCGCTCTTTTTATAAAACATCATCAGTCCTTATGATCCATTTTTTCTATTCTTAACCTAACTTCATGAACAGATCAAGCGTTCGCATGCAACGAACAGGTCTC
>CAZBGE010000031.1:0-27358 GCA_964491435.1 uncultured Smithella sp. | reverse complement strand
GAAAACAATTACGGCCTTATTTTAGGACATTTCTACTTTGGTAGATTAGGACATTATCACTTTGGCGGAACAGAAAATTATTCAGGTGTCAAGCCTGCATTAAATTATCACCGCAAATCTTACGATAATATAATCTACTTCCTTATCGGGCATTGTTTACAGAATTTTTGTCCTGCTGCTTTTTCAATCCGGTGTCAGGACGAGTCTTTTTGACTCGGTCTTTTTCATTTTCTCAACATCGATCATGCCGATTGCTTTGTAATTATTCGGTTTAACCGGCATCAATGTTCTGTGTTGAATATTCGGCGGTGTTTGTACTCCGGTCGAGTCCAAAAGACCAGACCGCACGGACACTGCACGTGATTCCCATGTCCATCAAAGGCGGCGCGGGCGCGCCGGCCAGGGTTTATGCGACTCTGCCCTGAATCATTGATTTGGAGATGGCATTATTTTCCCGTCAGGTAATGTTTCCCCGATAAAATGGGGTGACGGTACAGCATGCGGGGGCCGGAGTATTTCATGACCGCTTTGATTTTTTCCCGCATGTCCGGTCGATAGCAGTGAACGGGACATTTTGAACATTTTGGCTTGTTTTCCCGCAACGGACATTTTTCAAGGCGCTTTTTTACATAGTCAAAAAGCTCGCGGCATTCATCACAAAGAGCGTCTTTACCGCCGTGCTGACCACGGCAGTAAAGATCTATCATCCGTTTAACCGTTTTGGTTTTTTGCTCCATTGTTTTTTTACGAAGACAATATATTTCCCCTCAGGCTAAGCAAGATTTCTCTCATCGGAACCGTTTTGCCCGCTGCTTCCATCCCTTTTTTGACAATGACGGGCATTCCCGAACAGCAGGGCACTTCCATGGCGGCCACCGTCACGCTTTTGATCCCGGCGGTATTAAAGATGTCTGCAAATTTTTGTACATATTCCTGGACATCGTCGAATTTCGGACAGCCCATCATCACCACTTTGCCCTTCATCAAGTCCCGATGCAGTGTAGGAAAGGCAACGGCCGTGCAGTCCGCGAGAACCAGCAGGTCGGCGCCTTTCAGGAAGGGGGCGCCGGCTGGAATTAATTTGATCTGAATCGGCCAGTGGGTGAGAGACGATTCTTCCGGTACGCTTTCAAAAAGCTTTGGCTTATTGGCCTCTGCGCAAGCGGAGGGTTTGTCAAAAATCTGAATGTGAGCCGACGGACATCCGCACGGCATGGTCTCCGGTTCCTTCTTCTTTTTTGCCAGATGCTGTTTGACTGCTTCTTCATTAAAAGGAGGAGCTTCACGCTCGACGATGCGCAATGCGTCCGTAGGACACTCGCCGATGCAGGCACCGAGGCCATCGCAGAAAGTTTCCGAGACCACTTTGGCCTTGCCGTCGATAATTTGCAGGGCTCCTTCCGCGCAGCCGGTCACGCAGTTCCCGCAGCCGTTGCACAGCTCTTCATCGATTTCAACAATCTTGCGCAATATTTTATCCATAAATCACCTTTTCAAAATGTAACTGTTCATTTTGTTCATCCATTCATGATCGGATGCTTTTTGACGCTTCCTTGTCAGGCATCGATCTCCACATCAGAGACCGGTTTTGACACACAAGGATAAATAAATCCTTCCGCTTTTTCTTCATCCGGCAATTCGTTTTCACTCATTTCCACCCTGCCCTTGTTCAGTTTGGTTTTGCATGTTCCGCAGACGCCCGACCGGCAGGCGTAATCAATTTCTACGCCATTGGCTTCCGCCAGGTCAAGCAGCGTGGCGTCTCCGGCGGTTGGCACGGATTTGCCCGACCGAATAAAATTTACCTGAAAGCTTGCCGCTTTCGGAACATCAGCCGCAGCGCTTGCCACGGCGTGAGCGGCCGGAGCAGACGGCTTCGGCACATCACGGGCTTCGACTTTTTCTCCCCTGGCCACCCGCGCCGAGCCGAAGCTCTCGGTGTGCAGATTCGCCAGCGGAAACCCCAGTGACCGGAGCGTCTCCTTCACCGCCTCCATGAACGGCGGCGGGCCGCACATGAAAATATGACGATCGAGAAGATCCGGTGTGAACAGTTTCAGCATTTTCTCGTCGCAGCGGCCGGTCAGTCCGGTCCACGAATCGGCGCCGGTCACGCGGCTTGTGCAGGTTACGCCCACGCGGATACCGCTGTGGCGCGACGACATCCAGTTGAGTTCGTTGCGGAAGATGATGTCGCGCGGGGATTTGGCGGAGACCAGCAGATGCGCATCCACGTCGGCGGCCGTATCCACGATCCAGCGGAGCATGGACATGACCGGCGTGATGCCGCTGCCCGCGCCGATGAACAGGATCTTGGCCGACGGATAGTTGAAGCACGAAAACATTCCCGACGGACCGTGCACAACAAGATGGTCGCCGAGTTTCACATGGTCGTGCATCCAGTTGGAAACCAGGCCGTCTGGTGTCCGTTTGATGGTAACTTCCAGGCAGTGCGGACGTGAAGGGCTTGAGGAAATGGTGTAGGAGCGCCGGACTTCCCGGCCGTCGATTACCGGCTTGATGGAAACAAACTGCCCCGGTTTGAAGGAAAACAAAACCGGTGATAAGCCCACCAGACGAAACGTTTTGACGTCATCTGTTTCTTCGATGATATCGGCAACCTTCAGTTGAACGTCTCCTTCCGTCCACAGGGGAATTTCGTGATGCCTTTCGACCAGATGTTCAAGCAGGGGTCCGGCGGCGGGCGGCGGTTCAACCGCCGGCATGATGAGAAGAGGCGTTGCCGGCTCAGCCGATTCGGGCTGGGAAACGATTTGAAAACCGAGCTTGTATTTCCCGAACCCCGCGATATTCCCGGAGGCAATCCGCGCCGGCTGCATGGCCGCAATCTTCCGGCCGTTGAGAATCGTTCCGTTGAGACTGTTGAGATCCACCAGAAACCAGCGGCCCGCATGCCTCTGGAGCATGGCGTGAATGCGCGACAGGTTCGGATCTTCCAGTTGCAGATCGGCCCCGGCCGCGCGGCCGATGATCATATCATGGCGCAAAGCCGCTTTTTCAATGATTTCATTTTCCCGATAAACAACGACGGCATCCTCATTTTCGGTCGGTAAAGCTGCGTCTGTGTTCATGACCTGCCTCCCTGTTGGTGACGCTTCCGGATTGGACATCCGGAAGCGTCTTGTGACTTTCGTTTTTGCAAAAGTAACTTATTTGCCGGCCATCATGGCGGCAACATCATCACTGGCATTGCCGATGGGCTTGATATCGAATTTTTCCACCAGCACCTTCGCCACGGCGGGCGACAGAAAGGCCGGCAGTGTCGGTCCCAGACGAATGCCCTTCACATTGAGGTACAGCAGGGCCAGCAGAACGGCCACGGCCTTCTGTTCGTACCAGGCGATATCAAAGGAAATCGGCAGTTCGTTGATGTCTTTGAGTCCGAAGACTTCCTTGAGCTTGAGCGCGATCACCGCCAGAGAATAGGAATCGTTGCACTGGCCGGCATCGAGCACCCGGGGAATGCCGCCGATGTCGCCAAGAGGCAACTTGTTGTAACGGTACTTGGCGCAGCCGGCCGTGAGAATCACGGCGTCCCCGGGCAGCGCTTCCGCCACTTCGGTAAAATAACCGCGGGCCTTTTGCCGCCCGTCGCAACCGGCCATGACGACAAAGCGCTTGATCGCACCGGATTTCACGGCGTCCACGACCTTGTCCGCCAGCGCCAGGACCTGGTGATGCGCGAATCCGCCGACGATCTTGCCGCTTTCAAGCTGCTGCGGGGGCTGGCAGGTCTTGGCCAGTGCGATGACGGCGGCGAAGTCCTTTTTGCCGCCTGCGGGACGGCCGGCAATGTATTTAGCTCCAGGGTAGTTGACGATGCCGGTTGTAAACAGGCGTGTTAAATAAGTGTTTTCCTTTTTCACGGGAACCAGACAGTTGGTCGTCAGGATAATGGGGCCGTTGAAGGTTTCAAAATCCTCGTTTTGGTGCCACCACGACGAGCCGTAATTACCCACAAAATGGCTGTATTTCTTAAACGCCGGATAATAGTTGGCCGGCAGCATCTCGCTGTGGGTATAAACGTCCACACCGGTTCCCTCGGTCTGCTGGAGCAGTTCTTCCATGTCCTTCAAATCATGACCGGAAATCAGAATGCCGGGATTGTTTCTGACGCCGATATTAACTTCAGTAATCTCCGGATTGCCGTACGTTTTGGTGTTCGCTTCATCCAGCAGGGCCATCGTATTAACGGACGTCTCTCCGGCTTTCATGACCAGGGCGATCATTGCCTCCACGGAAAGATCTTTGATTGTGGAGGCCAGCGCTTCCAGCAGAAATTTGTAGATATCGTCTTTTTCATAACCCAGAACGGCGGCATGTTCCGCGTAGGCGGCAATTCCCTTGACGCCGAAAATCAGCAGGGACCGCAGGGAGGTTACATCCTCATGCGAGGCGGCATTGATGCGTACTTCCGCCGACAGGGCCTTGGCCATCATCTCTTCTCTGCTCATGGGTGTCCATGTTGCGCAATCAGGCAGGGCGCCGGATATGGAGGAAGCTGCCCTGGCCTTGACTTCATCCCTGATTTTGAGCCCGTCTTCAATCTTCTTGATCATGCTGGCGTCTTCCCAGGCGGCATTGGTAATCGTGGTGAAAAGGGCTTCACAAATGTAGCGGCCGGCTTTTTTATCCACGGCCTTCAATGTTTCAGCATAAACCGCAATGCCCTTGCACACGTAAACAAGCAGGTCCTGAAGAGCCGCTGTTTCCTCGGGCTTGCCGCAAACGCCCTTGATCGTGCACCCCTGATTCTTAACCGTTTCCTGACATTGAAAACAAAACATATGAAACCTCCTGATAAGATTATTTGTTCTTTTTGCCGGTAAGTATAGTTAAAAAACTTACGCCTGTCCTTGACTTATGTTAAGAAAACTAATTCTTTTGCAGGTATAGTTTCACCTTTGCGGGACGTTTGGTATAAAAATAGGGGTGCCCTTGGCTGTTGCTTGTGAAATCACCGTTAATAATAATGATAAATTCTATATATGGTCTTGTTTTCAAAGTTTTGAAAATTTCTTTTCCTGATATGGAGACACCTTCAGAGCCATAAGAAAGACCTGTGTTGAGGCGAAAGTACTTGCCGTCAGGTGTTCCACCGCACAACTTCGGCGAGGGACTGCTTCCCGCGACATTTTTAAAAACAAGCAAATCGTTTTCACCTATTCTGTCGGCTGAAACGACGACAATATTTCCACCTTTATTTAATGTCGAGCTGTCTCCTGTGCCGTCGTTGTAAAGTTCACCAAGAAAGATCATGGATTTATAAGCGTTTGCGGCAGGGGCGGAGTTTTTCTTGAATCCGGAGACAATAAGCCTCACATTTTCGGGGTAGGGACCGCACGAGGGGTAACGGTCCTTGTTGTATATCATGTGCAAAGATGATGATTTCTCGATTTCCGCGTCGGACAGAAATAAATATTCATCGCCCCTGCCCGGCGAAGCATCGTTATTGGTTATATCCAGATGAAAACTTTGGCCGTTGATCGTTACCAGATTCCATGCGTGGATATTGCGTTTTCCCGATCTTCCGATGATGGAGCCGTGTACAATCTTGTTGCTGATGCCGATCTTGTTCAAAAGTATCTGCATTGCTTCCGCATAGCCGTTGCATATTGCATAACCGGCAATAAAAACACCGTAGGGCCGATGATTGTACCTGCATAATTCCTTATAGTCATACTGGGCAATGGATTCGATGTGTTTGGCCAGGGCCCACACCTTCTGATAATCATTCATGCCGGTTGTGATAACCTTGCGGATGATAGCGTCGGCCTGATTCAGCACCATTTTGTCGTAATCCCGCTTGCTGATGTTATCGGCATATCTCACAAAATCCGTAACAATGAGCGTGGCGTTTTTTTGGGGAATACGATTGATGTATGCTTGGAGATTTTCCGCTACCTGGATGACGGGCACATGAATTTTCCCGTCGATGAGCATCGAGCGGGCGCCTAAATCGAAAGATATTCCGTCAACTTTAGCGTTGCGGCTTCCCACAGTAAGCGTTACACGGTGAGAGTTTTTTTCCACGGTCACCTGCCGCAAGTCGCCGCTCACGGAAACAAAGGCGTTCATCAGCTTAAAAGTTTCCTCCGCCGGCGCCAGCACAATGCCGTTATCCTTGCAAGGGTTAGTCGTCTTGACGGCGAATTTTCCATCTATGATGATGACTGTTTCATCGTACGGCGCACAGACCCCTTCCTTCCGCTGGGTGCAAAGAAAGCCGATGGCCAATATTATGGCGAGGATCGCAATTATCATATTTCGCATACAGTTTCCTTTGCAAGATTTTGGTTTTTTACGGACCTCTCCAATATTGCGCTTGAGTTTACGGTCAAATTACCAAACCGTCAAGCACAACATCAAACATACCTGGAAATTCTCGGTCTGTTTAAATGCTTTGAAAGTCAATTTAACTATCAGTGTGTGTTTTGAATTTGAAGATCAGCAGCGGCATATTCGATGTTGGGAGGGTCATGGATTTTGGGCCTGTCTGCGTATGACGCACAGGCAGCCGACGGTTTTGATCGGACCAGTCAGATTCTTTTGACTCGGCCTTTCTTTTCTTCAACAGCGATCAAGCTGATTGCTTTGTAATTTTCTGTTTAACCGGCATCAATCTTCAGCGTTTGATATTCGGCGGTCTTTGTTCTTCGGCAGGGTCCAAAAGACCCTGCCGAACGGAGGCTTGCTGGTTAAATGTTATGTGATGGCTTGAATCATGATGCAAAGAAACCTCTCACTTTCAATTTCATTGACGGTACGGAGTCAGGGGTTGTCAGTCGTCTTGAAAGGAGGACATTAAGTTCCCTGACTCCGTACTGCTCTTAAATCATGCTGCCGATCCGCATGCTGTTCATTATTATCTAATAAATATTTAATGCACTGCGGCAATGCAATCATGTCGTTCTAGTCCAATACGGTTTTCTCTCTCGACAATTTGCTTACAATAATATTCAGGTCGGGAGGGAAATTCTTTAAATGAATTTTCATGACATTTTTTGACAAAAGGTAACCAACATTAATGTCACCCCCTTCGGCCACAATGCAAAAATATCGGATTAAACCTTCACGATCACTTAAGAAACCAGTAAAGTTGCGCATCCGCGTAACATGATCGTCCCGAATTTGAACGTTTCCGCTGAATTCAAGTCCTGATTGTTTTAATATGTTCAGGCTAATGAAGTATTTTGACGTGTGAAATTTCTGGCCATCGACAGATAAATAGGAGATGCCGTACCATTTTCCCTTAAGGTTAAGGGCACGCGGTTGGGCAACGGATGGTGATGAATGGATAAAAATGATTAAAAATAAGATGGTGAAGATAATTTTTTTGCTGGTATCCATGTTCTTCTAAAATATCCCTTCGTCGTCTTAAGATATAATTTGCATAATTTCTATTTCCATTTTAAGAAATCAACAGTAATCATATATTATGCATGCCTAATATATGATTGCGGAATAAAAATCAACTTATTAAAAGCGAGGTTGTGGAAGGTGGGCAATGAATCCGGCGTAATTAAGGATATTGTTGACAATTTGCGAAGGGTATTTCAAATATTAAATGAGCAGTCGCAAAAAGTCAAAAAGGAAACGGGTCTGACAGGGCCACAATTGTGGACCATCAAAGTCATCTATGAAAATGCACCGATAAATCTATCCGATCTCGCTGCGCGGCTATATCTTCATGTGACAACAGTCGGCGGCATTATCGATCGCCTTGAAGCACAAAATTTTGTTAAGAGAACGCGTTCTAAAGACGATAGACGGGTTGTCTGGCTTGAACTGACTCCGAAAGGAAAGGCGCTGGTCTCATCAGCACCGGAAGTTGCTCAGGGTTTGCTGGTGGCCGGGCTGGAAAGTCTGTCTAAACGGCAACTGACGGAGATTGACAGGAGCATGAAACGGTTTGTAAAAATCTTTGGAGCTCAGCAAATTCCGGTAAAGCTTATTCTTTCAACTGAAATCAATCTTCCACAGGGAAAAAAGTCAAAATAAGGGTGTTAATGAATGGAGAATGCGCTGTCCATGAAGAAATGGATTTCCTCTCAGTGATGATTTTAAGACTTCCGTGCCATGAGATGCAAGAAGATCAGATATTTCCAGAATCCTTTCTTTTCGAATGTCGTCGAAAGTGGAATCAAACGTTTTGAGTGGTGATGACATTCTTCACGGGCAGGCATGCGTGCAGGTTTGGCATGGCGATATGACTGTTGTTTTGAGGCGAAAAACAGGCCGCTTCTTTACTCACTCCAGCTATCCGTCATATGATTATTGAACGGTCATTGCGGGGCAAGAAGACGGCGCATTGATTACACACCGTCTTCTTGCAGTCAAGAGCATCGGGTTTTACCGCTTAATGTTTGACCATCAGAACAGGGGTGTGCGTTTCTTGTGTAACCTTTTCGGATATCTGTCCCATCATCCGTTTCATCCATCCCGCTTTTCCGTGTGACGGCATGACGATCAAATCGACACTGTTTTCATCCTGTTCTCTGATAATTTCCTCTACGGTGTCTCCTTTTCTCACATCCGTGATGACTTCAATGCCCTGGATGTCAGAAAATTTTTCCAGTTCCCTATGCAGCATTTCTTTTGACCATTGAATTTCGGATTCCTCAGCATTCATCACGGCAACTGCATCCGGACAATAATCCACAGCATACGGAGCAACCGGTTCGGCAACATGCAACAAATAAACTTTTGCGTGATATTGTTGAGCCAATTCCAATGCCTGTCTTAGGGCATAATCCGCGTTTTCAGAAAAATCTGTCGGGACAAGTATTCGTTTCGGTGCAAACATAATCATTCCTCCTTTCATAAATCATGACCACGGTTGACTCTTTAACTACACAAAACTCATGTTATATTAATGTATTATGTTAATGTCATGCCGTTATTCCATCCCTCAAAACACAGATGATAATCATATGCATACCTAATATGATACTTGGTTAAAAAAAATCAATCTTACATTCACAAAGGAAAATGTTCTAAAAATAGATCGAAAAACCGTGTATTTGAAATGACTTTCTTTCTAATGGGATGAAATCTTTCTCTTGGTGATAAGTTCTCTGAGCGAGAAAGTGGAGAGGGTTGTTAAAATTGAATTGATATTGATCAGCACTCCCTTTTTATGGTGCGGAGTGCATCTGGTGGGGAATTATGTGTCAAGTATATTATGGCTGCAAGATGTGGGGGTGCGGATGAATGACCGCGCTGAAAGCATTTGACAATGCTTGATGCCGTGCCAGATTTTTCTGACACGATGTCAGGACGGGTCTTTTTAACTCGGCCTTTTTTTCTTTAACGGCGCTCATGCTGATGGCTTTGTAATTTTTCGGTTTAACCGGTATCAATGTTCAGGTTTGAATATCCGGCGGTGTTTGTTCTTCGGCCGGGTCCAAAAGACCCGGCCGAATGGCGCGGAAACTTCTTAGGTTGTCTTGGGAAGAAGAGCTGCCGTGGTATATCAGGGGGAGGGGATAATATCATAATCAACAGTATTGATTGAAGCAACTTTGGTGAATATCACCTTGATATTATTTGTTTTTTTGAGACACTGATGTGGAACATTTTCATAAATCGTATCCGTTCCTGCCTTTCCGAAAGAGAGGCAGGAACGGATAAATGAGTGAAAACGGTTTCAACAGTTCTTAAAAATCATTATATTCTTTCTTTCTCATAGGAATAACCTGTTCTGGATGGATAGCCATACCTCTTGTAAATCTTTTTGGTGCGCTTTGCCCTTGCTTATTTCCATTTTCTCCAGACTTGTCAGCCAAAGCAAGAATCCTTTTACTCCCGCCCCCTGTAAAAGACGATTTTTGAATTGTTCCCGTTTGATGACTGCCGCCGACGACGGCGCTCAATTCATATACATAACCTTGCGTCTGTTCGGCCTGAGCGTTCAATTCTTCTGCCGCACTGGCTGACTCCTCCGCGTTGGCCGCCGCCTGCTGGGTCACCTTATCCATCTCCGCCACCGCTATATTAATCTGAGCGATCCCGTGAGCCTGCTCCTGGGACGCAGTGGCGATTTCATCAATCAATTGACCAATCTTCCCGGCAACGGCGACGTTTTCTTTGAACGCTTCCTTTGTCATGATAGTTAGCTCATTACCGATTTTCACTGCCTTAATGGTATTTTCAATAAGATTATTCGTATTCTTTGCCGCCTCAGCTGCCCGCAAAGCCAGATTGCGCACTTCATCGGCCACGACGGCAAAACCTGCTCCAGCTTCACCAGCCCGAGCCGCTTCTACTGCCGCATTGAGGGCCAGGAGATTGGTCTGGAAGGCAATCTCGTCAATGGTCTTGATGATCTTGCCAGTCTCTTCGCTGGTCTTTGTAATTTCCGAAATGGCATTGCTCATGTCATCCATGTGTCCGCCGACTTTTGCTACTATGTGTCCGGCTTCTCCCATCATCGTCTTGGCTTGCCCGGCATTATCGGCATTTTGTTTAGTCATGGATGACATCTCTTCCAGTGATGATGATGTCTCTTCCAGTGATGAAGCCTGCTCCGAAGCTCCTTCTGCAAGGGACTGGCTTGCTGAGGCAATCTGAGAGGAAGCAGCGGAAATCTGAGCGCCTCCTTCAGTTAAACCAGCGACTACTTTATTGATGGGGCGGGTGATGGACAGAGACAAAATTATCCCCACGCCGATGGCTAAGAGCGTTCCAATTGCCGTGATAATCCAGATGATCCAGAAGGCGCTTTTGGCGGTCTGGATATTGTTGTCGGACTTTTCATTGGCTTTCTTAACCTCTAGCTCCGCCAATTTATCAATAGATTCGCTAACCTTCAGGCCTGATTGGGTTATCTCGCCCTGCATGAAAGCAACTGCCTCTTCCTTTTTATTGTCCTGGATCAATCCCATCAGTTTCTCTCTTTGGGGAAAATACTGATCCAAGGCTGATTTCAAGACATCAAATTCCTTGCGAAGGTCTTCATCACGGATTGATTCTCCAAACTTGGCCAGGCTGGCCAATCCTTTTTGATCCAAATCTTTGAGCTTCTTGATGTGTTCCCCTATATCCTTATTAAAATTGAATTTCTGGATAAAAGCATCTCGCACCGTGTTACGATTAGTCTGAAAACCAACCGCCACACGGGAAATTTCCACAAGTGGTTTGGTGTTTTGTGTGTACATTGCCGTACTTTCATCACCTAATGTGCTGATTTCTATTGTCCCGATAAAACCAACGAAAAATGTAATGACCGAAATCAATACAAAAGCCCCTATTAATTTAACACTCAGTTTTATATTCTTCATTAACTTTCCAATTCCTCCGATTATTTATTTGACCATTTTAATATTATGACTAGGCCGCACTAGCGACATCCTGAAAATCCCGGTCGCTAAGAACACGATCGATATCAAGCAGAATCTTGACGCCCCCTTCCATTTTCGCCATTCCCAGAATATAATCCGTATCCATCTTGGCGTCGAAAGCTGGCGTATCCGCAATTTCTCCCTGCTTGATATTGACCACTTCGGAGACAGAATCCACGATAATACCCATCTGGATTTTCCTGCCGTCACCGCTGATTTCCACAACGACAATGCAAGTCCTTTCTGTATAATCTGCTGCTTCCATGCCGAATTTCAGTCGCAGGTCAATGACTGGGATGACTTTCCCCCTCAAATTAATTACCCCCTTGACATAGCCGGGCGTTTGCGGAATCGAAGTAACCGACATCATCCCGATGATTTCCTTCACCTTCAGAATGCTGATGCCATATTCTTCATCGGCCATGCAGAAGGTGAGGTACTTGCCGTCTCTTCTTTCTTGTGCTCCTGCGGAAGAGTCACCTGACGCCAATGTTGTTTGTTTCATAACTGCTTACCTCCTCTCCAATTTAATTGTATTTGATTCTTTATTAGTCATGTTTGCGATTTTTTCTTCGTGGTTTGCATTTCATCATGTTTTCCAAAACATCCACAACCTGAGAAAGATCAGAGTCTGTCCAGGTCAAGAATCGCGGGTTGAGCGCCAGAGCCTCCATCGGAGAAATGTTGACACGACCGGAAAAGATGATGATCACTTTGATATCCAATAAAATACCCTCAAAAGAGAGCATGTCTTCCAAGTCTTTTCGGTTATCGATTAACAATAAGGCTGCAAGTACGTCACAGAGTAAAGGTTTATGCAGTCTTTTCGAGAATTCAGCATAAATGTTAATCTCTAAACGACGAAGTGGCTCGTATTATGTAAGTTTATAGCCCTTTTCCCTGAATAATCTCAGGCAGGCATTGACGACGTCTTCATCGTAAAGAACTCTCTTATTTTTCTCGATCTCATTAAGAGCCGGTTCAATTCCCAGCGACGCACGATAAGGACGGTGTGAAGCCATGGCTTCCACCACATCGGCGACCGCGAGAATCCGGGATTCCAGAAGAAGATTTTCTCCATTCAATCCGTTGGGATATCCGGAACCGTTCATTCGTTCATGATGTTCGATGACCATTCTTGCAATGGGCCAGGGAAATTCGATTTCCTTAAGGATGTCATATCCGGATTGGGAATGAGTTTTGATAAGGCTGAATTCAATATTCGTCAGTCTGGTCGGTTTGCTCATGATTTCCGCTGGTACAGACATTTTCCCGATATCGTGGATGACGGCCGCCACACACAGTCCATTGATCCGATCATTTGGAAGATTCATTTCCAAGGCAATGGCACGCGCCAAACCGGACACACGGCGCTGATGGCCGGCGGTATAAGGATCCCTTTTTTCCACCAGGGAAGCGATTGCCTGGACCGTTCCTCCCAACGTTTTCCTCAATCGTTCAATATTCTCCTTTCTATCCGTGATATCTTCCGCAATACCTTCAAAATACAAAATTTCCCCTTGATCATTACGAACCGGCATCGTGGTGATGGAAACCCAGATGATACGGCCGTCTTTTCTGTAGAACCGGGTCTCGCTATTTTTTGCAAAGCCCTGCTCTTCCATCCTCTTAGCGCCCTCTGCACGTTCTCCGGAATCGACATACACCTGAGAGGCAATATCATTTACACCGTCGCGCAGATCTTCGGGAGAATCGTATCCGAAGATTCGCGCCATGGATTGATTGGCCAGGATGAATCTTCCTTCCGGTGTTGACCGGAAGATGCCTTCCTGTGCATTCTCAAAAATGTTGCGGTATCTTTCTTCCGCCAGTTTTCGTTCGCTAATGTCATGTCCCAGCGTCAGCAGATAGAGGCTCTGCTCAATTTCAATTAATTGACAGGATAAAATCATGTTCCGAACTTTGCCGTTCTTCTGTCTCATCATGACTTCCCTGCCTTTGACTTCTTCTGTCCTGTTCAAGGCTTCGATAATTTTTTCACGATCTTCCGGATTGACCCATAAACGGATATCCTGTGCGGAAACACCGATAATTTCTTCCCTGGAGTACCCTGACCATTGTGTGAATGAGCGGTTTACATCCATGATTTTTCCCATGGCCATCTCGGTGATCGTCATCGGATCGGGATTGAGCTGAAAAAGAGATGAAAATTTTTTCTCTGATTTAAGCAAACTTTCTTCCGTACGCTTGCGCTTCGTGATATCAATCATGATGACAAAGTCGGCAGGAGCGCCGTCAAAGGATATCGTCTTGGAAAAAGACTCTATCCACTTTGTCTCGCCGCTTTTCGAAATCATTCGCCAGGTATAATTGGCGACAATGTCGGGGGTTCCTTTTTGTTTTTTTCTTGCCTGGCCCATCACATAGGGCAAATCATCCGGATGAAGAAGGACTCGGTATCCGTCAGGTTCCATCGCCAGAATTTCTTCCACCGAATAGCCGGTAATCAGGGCTGAGGCGTTATTGACATATTTAATGCATCCGTCCTGAAGAATCTGCATTCCAACAATGGATTGATCCGCCAATAGTTTGGGTAGTTCACCATTCTCTTTTAATTCATTCTCCGCCCGCTGACGCTTATTTCTAACTTTTGCCGCTTCTAACTCTCTGGTTATTGCCGGGAAGAGACTTGGGAAGTCGGATTTCATCATGTAATCCTTAGCGCCTGAATGCATGCACTCCAAGTCGGTTTTTTCACCGGCACTTCCGGTGACAACAATGACGTCACTTCCTTGAAAAAGGCAAGAGCCGAAGGAGCGCTGAATTCCGGCATTTGATAATCACAAAGAATAATGTCCCATTGCTTTTCTTGAAGAGCTTTTTTCATGGCGGCAAAGGTTTCAATTCTTTCATAGATCGGATGATATCCGCTCTTTTTAAGCTCACGGGTTATCATCAATACATCATTTTCCGAATCACCGGCTATTAATGTCCTAGAGGAGAGAATGTGCAACGCCTCAGCGGCGTTGCCAAAAACTAAACCGGACGGCAAAACTTTCCGATAAAAGCAAATTGGCAGAAAGGTTCATTCTGACAACACAAACCACTAATACAAATTTTTGGTGATTATTTCATGTCTTAATGGCTTTGTCTGTCAGGGAATCCTGATTTTTTTGTAGGAATTATCTGATTTTTTACGTAATCAATTTATGTTTCAAGGCATAGCTGACGATATCGGCATTCGTTTTCATTATCATTTTTTCCAGGATGCGGGTGCGGTAGGTGCTCACGGTTTTGCCGCTGATGCGCAAAGTCTCTCCGATGTCTTTCAGCGCTTGACCGCGGGCAATCATGCACATGATTTGAAATTCACGATTGGAGAGATTCTCATGCAGAGGCTTGTCGGATAATTTCTGCCCCGGTATCAGCGTTTCCGAAAACGAAGGACTGATATACTTTTTCCCGGCAACGATCTTCCTGATGGCCTTGATCATTTCCTCCGGAATACTGTCTTTTTTGAGGTAACCGGACGCACCGGCCTTGAGCACACGGAGGGCGTATTGTTCTTCTTCATGCATGCTCATGATCAGCACCGGAAGCTCCGGGTGTTCGCGCCGGAGTTGATGGAGAACCTCTATCCCGCTTATTCCCGGAAGGCTGATATCCAGGATAACCACGTTGCAGTCTTTTTCGCGGATTATGGAGATTGCATCATGGCCATCTCCTGCTTCACCAACCACCTTCATGTCCGGTTCTTCTTCGATGATTTGCTTCAAACCGCGCCGAACGACAGTATGGTCGTCAACAGTAATGATTCTGATCATGGGGTGATTTCTTCTTTTGCTTTTCTGCTTTTGCCTGTCTGTTTAATCGGAATTTCCACTGTTACTTTAGTTCCCTTGCCGCGCCGTCCTTTTATATCGATGCGGCCTCCCACGGCCAGGATGCGTTCCCGCATACCCAGTAGCCCGAGTGACCTTTTATCGTCAATGTTTTTTTTGGTTATTCCTTTGCCGTTATCCTCTATTTCAAGAAAATAGGCGTTCTCCTCTTTGCGAACCTGAACTTTTACCTCCGTTGCACCGGCATGACGGGCCACATTAATCAATGTTTCCTGAAAGATGCGAAACATGGCCGTTGTTTCCTGTTCCTCCAGGCTTATATTTTCCAGGGATGAAATCCATTCACAATGGGTATTGGTCCTTTTCCGAAAATCATCGAGCTGCCACTCCAGGGCGGCCAGGATGCCCAAATCGTCCAGAATACCCGGCCTCAGTTCCGTGGAAATCTTTCGTACGGTTCCGATGGTTTTGTCGATGAGCTTCGTTGTGCTGCGCATCTGATCGAACAGATGATCTTTCAAGTCTTTATCTTTAATTTCCGCGGCCGCTTTTTTCAGCAGAGAAAAATCAATCTTGATGCCGGTTAATGCCCCTCCCAGTTCATCGTGAATCTCGCGGGCGATACGAGAACGCTCCTCTTCGCGCACCGTCTGTAGTTGTACGGCAAAGGCGCGCAACTGCTCCTGTGTATGCCTGAGTTCTTCCTCTGCCCGTCGGCGTTCGGTGATGTCCATCATGATGCCTTCATATCCCAGGGAAGGGTCTTGCTTGTCAATGGGGCTTACACACAGCAACGCGGCAAACTCCTCGCCGTTCTTGCGTTTGAGGCATGCCTCTATCAGTCTCACGCCCTCTCGCGTTATCCCTCCGTAGAGCATTTTGCCCGCCCGTTCATATTCTTCATCGTCCCGGTAGCAGAGGCGGACGGACTGTCCGATGAGGTCTTCAGTGGAATAGCCCATTGCCTTGCGCATCGCGGGGTTTACTTGAATAAATTTCCGGTCTAAGACCGTAAAAATACCGACCGGACTGGCTTCAAACAGGCTTCTAAACAACAGTTCGTTCTTTCTCAAATCTTCTTCAATCCGTTTGCGCCTGGTTATGTCACGGATGATGATGCTCGCTTTTGGTTTGCCGTCGCGACCAGTAAAGATAATGGATGAGATTTCACAATCAAAAGAGGAACCGTCCTTGCGAACAAAGGTAAGCTCTCCCTGAAACCGGCCGGTGCGTGAACGTTCCTCAAGCGCAACCGCCCAGCGGGTATCTCTCTCATCCGTCAGCCCCTTTCTGCCTATTCGGCATATTTCCTCTTCGGTGCGTCCGAAAATCCGGCACGCCTCGGGATTTGCCGCCAGAATTGCTCCATGCGGTTCCGTAAGTAAAACGGCATCGATGCTGTTGTCAAAAAGCGAACGGTACTTATTCTCACTCTCCATCAGTTCATTCTCCGCCTGCTTGCGTTCGGTAATGTCAACGGCAAATGTCAAAAGACATTGTTTCCCGTCAATTTCAATGAACCGGGCAGAAAAAAGCATATTCCTGGCATTGCCGTTTTTCTGCCTCATGATGACCTCTTCGCCGTTGACGTCGCCGGCAATTTTCAACTTGCCTATTATTTTTTCCCGGTCGCCCGGATTAACCCATGAGTGAAGATCATGAGAGGAAACTCCGATGGCTTCTTCGCGGGAATAACCTGTCAAGTTTGTGAATGCTTTATTTATGTCGATATATTGTCCCGTCGCTATGTCGCTGATGGCCATGGGATTGGAATTGAAGTGAAAAATTGAGGAAAATTTCTTCTCGGATTTGGCAAGGTACTCTTCCGCCCGTTTACGGTCGGTAATATCGCGGATGGACTCTATTGCGCCGATGATATTTCCGGACTTGTCTCGCAATCTGGAGGCGGTGCCCCACATAAATGCGCCTTTTCCCCCATAGGACCGGGGCACGTAAGTTTCGGCAAACAACGTGTCGCCTTGCCGGTAAACATTTTTATAATGATTGTTTTCAAAAACATCGTCCGGCAGCAGGGCCAAGTCAACAAGAAGCGGTCTGCGTTCACCGTAAAACGGCAGCGCATATTCATAATCCCCCCTGCCGATCATGTTCATCTTGGAAATTTTCGTTACTTGTTCCACGGATCTGTTCCAGGCGACAACCTTCCCATCGCGGTCAATCACAAATGTTGCATCCGGCAGGAAATCAATGATATCTTCAAGGCGTCTATACGAGTTTAGCAGCGCTTTCTCTCCCTCTTTGCGCCCGGTAATATCGCGGACAATGGCCTGGATGTAATATTTATTTTTGTCTTCAAAGGAGTTTAGACTGACTTCTGCATCAAAAAGACTCCCGTCATGACGACAGAACTTCCATTCAAAAAACTGAGATTGCCCCTTAAGCGCTGCGTTGATTTTTTCCAGCGCTTTTTCTTTAGAGTCTCTTCCGTCAGGTTGAATTTTCGGCGAAAACCGGTAAGGATGTTGTCCGATAATCTGTTCTCTGGTACAGTCAAATATGACAAGCGTTTTTTGATTACAATCGATAAAGATATCCTGATCCATCAGGAAAATAATGTCGTTAGCAGATTCAAAGAGCGTCCGGTATTTATTTTCGCTTTCCCGTAATTCCCTCTCCATGCGCTTGCGATCGGTGATATCGCGGCATATCGCCTGACTGAGAAACTGTCCGTTATTGGAAAACAACGTAGCCGATATTTCCACCCAGCGTACCTGACCGTCCTTCATAACCACCCGGAACTCATAGCGATTGAATTTATCGTCCTGCCTGAATCTGCCGCGCAGATGGTTTTTAACCATTTCACGATCATCGGGATGGATGGTCAGAAATATGTCGTCGGGAGAAAAGGCCAGTATCTCTTCCAGCGTATATCCGAACAATCGAAGAAAAGCGGGATTGACATAGATGAATTTCGGCGGGTTGCCTCCAAAAACGGCAATCGCATCGATAGAGTTGTTAAAAAGCAAATGATATTTTCTTTCGCTCTCCCGCAGCGCTTCTTCCACCCGTTTGCGTTCGGTAATATCGATCATCATCACAAAATCGGCCGGAGAACCTTCAAAGAATATGGTCTTGGAAAATGATTCCACCCACTTTATCTGGCCGGATTTTGCCAGGACGCGCCACTGATAATGATCGACAATGTCCGGATTTCCCGCTTGCTTCCTTCTTACCTGCTCCATCACATAGGGCAATTCATCCGGGTGAAGAACCACCCGGTATCCTTCAGGCGCCCAACCCATCATTTCTTTTGTCGAATAACCGGTGATTTCAGCTGTGGCCTGGTTGGCATATTTTACGAGGCCGTCTTGAATAATCTGCATCCCGACGACAATGGCTTGTTCCGCCAGCAACCGGTACAGCTCTGCGCTTTTATGCAATGCCGTTTCAGCTCGCATATCCATGTTGTCTGTATCCTGCCGGCAGGTTTGATCGATAATCCCATCACTTTTCTTTTTCATTTTTTCCTCAGCGCAGCGGCACTCGTGTAACGAAAATTTCACGTTCAAAAAATTTATTGAATTAAATTGCGCGGCAATAAAATACATGAAGACCAATTTCATGTCAAAAAAATAACGACTGGGAGGCCCTGTGCTGCTGTCTAGGACGGCGCTTTTTACACCGTCCCAGGCAGCAGCGATGTTAGATTTGGATAATCGATATGGAAATATTTTCTCAAAGACACGGTTTCTCTATAACAGGGGAAGTAGAAATAACCGTCAGGAATAACGCTGAGTATAGATATGGTCTTTTTAACTCGGCCTTTTTTTCTTTAACGGTGCTCATGCTGATGGCTTTGTAATTTTTCGGTTTAACCGGCATCAATGTTCAGGATTGGTTATTCGGTAGCCCCTTTGTTCGTTTGGTCGAGTCCAAAAGACCCGACCAGGGGCCATCCCGCAAAGCGCAACCGGTAAGACCAGCATCATTACGAAAGAATATTTTGTTCTCATTTTACGCCTTCCTTTCTATCTTCCATGGATACGGCGTACGAGAATTCATCCCGAATTTCCCAGGGATCATTTGTTCCCGGCCGTATCAGGGCCTTCCAGACCACCTTGACCCGGGAGTCTTCCACCGTGACCAGAACATATCCGTGGTAATCGTCGTTATGATATTCCCCCTGCGTCCTTTTGTCAGGATAGATGCCCGGCCATTTTTTCAGGACGCCGCCGCCCGTGCCCGCGATCATCTGCCGGATCGGGCGGCCTGCATCGTCGGGAATCAGGGTGCGGTCATAGAAGTGGTCGTGACCGCAGAAATAGATTTTCCCGCCGGCCCGTCCGATGGCGTTCCAGAAGGCATCGCGTTCTTTCGGGAAGAAGCCGAGGTTGTCTTTATGGTTCACGCCGAATGCCGGTTCGTGGCCGTAAACAAACAGATGGGGAGACCGGTTGCCCTCCAGTTGACGCTCGAACCATTCCTGATCGATTTTGTGCTGACTGCCCGTGAATTGATCCAGACCGATAAAGAAGGCGTTCTTATGGACAAAGCTGCAGGTCAGGCCTCTTTCCCCGGCAGGTCCGTTTTGCGGGATGCAGTGTTCCGCAAAATGTTTTCTGAAAGTTTCCTGCATCCGGGCGACCGTATCGGGAGGCGGCTCCAGATGGGCGGGAAGAGGCGGCAGCGCCAGGCGTTCCGGCCCGCTGTCATGGTTGCCCCGTATCGGATATACTCGTATTCCGGCCTGATAAACGGGGTTCATGGCTTTTTCCCAGTTTGCATATTGCGTATCGTAACCGGTTCTCCCGTTGCGAAACCAGCCGTTGATCAGATCGCCGGCAACAAGCGCCAGGTCGGGTTTTTCCCGGACCAGGTCAGCGGCGATGGCTTGCACAACTGCGTCGTTGATGCAGGATTTGTTGACGGCATCTATGTTGTTTCCCTGCGTGTCGCTGATGACGGCAAACTTCCAGATTTTGGGATTATTCCCCGACGGAGCTCCGGTGTGGAGGCAGGAAACGGCCAGCAGCGAAAACAAAGCCAGGAAGAGTGCAAGAACAGACTTGCCTGGTCGTCGCGGATGGATCGTCATCGTTTGTTCTCCCGGTGAATCACAGCCATGGTCCCCTGGTTGTAGAGGTTGCGGGCAAAGCATTCCACCGCAATGTCCGCGCCGGCCACCATGTGCATGAACATGCTCCTGTTGCCCACGGCAATGCTCTTTCCCGGAAAAGCGCACCCCAAAGTTCCTTCCGGGACGGATTTGAAGTATCCCGAAAAGGGGAAGTCATTGGTTTCGTGAAGTTCCTGGTAGTATTTATATCCCGTGGGATAGTCGAAGAAACGATGCCCGCCTGACGTAATCGTCAGATACTGGGCGTTTCCCGGCTCGTAGTAGTACCATTTTGTGCTATTGGAGCAAGGCGTGTTCGGCCAGGCGAAATCATCCAGCCCCACGCCTTCCATGACCATCAGCGCAACGTTATTTCGGACAAGTTCTTCTTCCACGACGCGCCGGATGCCGGTAATGTCCCCGACGGCGTAGCCCGGGGCATACAGGGGAACGTCGAAATTGATGGACGGAATCATGACCGGCGTCTTTTTGGCATCGGTAATGGTTTTGAAGGCGTAGCCCCGGCGCGCCAGCATCAGATATTCCGGCACCCGCAGCGCCTGCTTTTGCGTTCCGCCAAAAAGACCGACAACTTCTTCTCTCGGAATGATTTTTTCGATGTGCGGATGTTCCTCCAGCAGTTTCATATCGGCGGGACTTGGCTCGTGCAGGCCGGCATACCGGGTGGACCAGTGGGTGCAGACGGCCAGACCGTCCAGTCTGGTGACATCGATTGCCCCCAGAAACTCCGTCATGTTCCCTGTGCCGACCACGATGGCGGTAAATCCCGAGTGGCGGACAAAACGCTCCGCTTCCCGGAAGGCTTCTTCGATCATTCCGGAGCGCGCTTCTTTCGTCATGGAAGTATATCGGCCGGCATAATACTGGGCCGCGTAAGTCAGAAAGACAAAGCGGGGACGATAGCCGTCCAGAAGGTCCAGCGCTGTATCGCTGACCCAGCGGTTGCTGCTGGGGGCCATGTCGCCCGGATAGGCGTGCCTCCGCAGAACCTCTTTGACCATTTCCACAACCGGTCCGGCGGCCTCAATTTTTTCGCCTGATTTCAGGTCGAACGTATTTTGCCATCCCCGTCCGTCCACAATTGCCGCGCTCATGGCCGCACCTTTTCTTTCCCGCTGCTGGCTTTGTTGGAACGCGCGATTCTGATCTTCTTCCCGCAGGCGGGACACAGGTCGTCTTGACAATGCAGCCGGTTCAATTTGTCGCCTCCGCACCCCAGACTGAAGCGCTCAATTGCCACCGCACCGCAGGCGGAGCAAAGGGTATGCACCCAATCGGAGCCCACAAAATTGTGAAAATAAACATAGGGAAGTTTTTTTCTGGCCGATTCCAGCGCTCCGTTGATGGCCTGAATGCTGGGATATTCCGCATTGATCATCTCATCTTCCGGAAGCAGACGAAACACATGCCAGGGAATTTCCGGGTCGGCATCCGCGATAAAATCCGCCATGGCCTCAATCTCCCCGTCATTGGCGCCGGGAATCACGGGCGTTGCAACCTCCACATGACGGATTTGCGCCAGCCGCCGGATATTGCGCAGCACTGGCTGAACAGAGTTGATGCCGATATACGATTTGTTGAAACCGTCGGAGAGACCTTTGAGGCTGATATTGAAGAAGGAAAAGATGGAAGCCAGAAGCTCCGTTGCTTCCTCCGTCGTGTAGGCGTTGGTCAGGCAGCCCATGGGAATTCCGGCCGCCTTGGCCTCCCGGGCCACTTCGAGCAGGGAGGGGAGTGAAACCGTGGGTTCGTTGATGCTGAAGACAAGGCTGCGGCAGTTGAATTTCTTTGCCGTTGCCACTATTTCGTGCGGATTCAACTCATAGAGCCGGTCCTGCTGGTTCTCCGGATCTTCCTTGGCAAAATAAGCGTTGGAACAGTACCGGCACCGGAAATTGCAGCCGGTTGTGCCGATGGCCAGGCACCGGCTTCCCGGATCAACATGATAAAAAGGAATCGATTCGATAACGGACGACGCACAGGAACTCCAGCGATACGGGAAGCGTTCGCGGATTCCCTGCTCATTGCTGGTGAACATGCGGCAAAAACCTGTTTTGCCGGGCGCTATCTCACACCGTCTTTCACAATAACCGCACTGCATATAATATCCTTTCAAAAGAAATGAGGCACACCCGGTTTACCGGTTCATCAGCTTCCGGGCCTCGCCGGCGGTCAGATCAACTCCGAGAAAAAGTTTGAAAAACAGTTGCGTTTCCTTCACCATATCCGCCTGACAGCGCTCCGGATAGAGAAGACTGGCAACCCACTTCACCCCCAAAAGCCGCATGAAGGAAGGGGGGCGATCAAACCAGTTAAACGGTTGGTTCGGTATGAGATAAACTTTTCTGTTTTTCACGGCTCTGAGCTTTTGCCAGCGGGAATCGCCGAACACGGCGCGGTAAAAAGCGCCTTCAAAAACAAGAATGACATCCGGATCATAAAGCATGACCTGTTCCATGGAGATTTTCTCCATGCCGAACAAATCCCGCGCAGCGCAGGCATGAACGTTGCGGCCGCCGGCCAGATGGATCAGCTCCGTGTGCATGGAAACGTCGCAGTCGGTATTGAGTCCATCCACTCCCTCGGCGTAATACACGGATACTTTCTTTTTGGGGCCGATTCTGGCCGTAAACACTTGCATATCGGCGATGGTTCTTTGCGCGTAAGCGGCCAGTTCGCGGGTCCGTTTTTCGCGCCCCAGAAGATTTCCCAGAAAGGTCAGGGCCGCGGGATAGTCGCCAACTGTGGCAAGATTGACCGCCACGACCGGGGCAGGAACGGCTTTCATGATGGTTTCATTGGTTTTGGCGTGAAAGGCCGAACCGAACTTCTGGACGATGATGAGTTCGGGTCTGACCTTCAGAATCATTTCGATGTTCGGGGTATTTGCCTGGCCGTACCATCCGCCGAGCAGGGGAAGAGACAGCATTTCCTTGCGCAGATAAGGCTTTTCATATTCGCGGATCGGAACGGTCAGTCCGGCAAGCAGGGAAGGATCGATTGCGTAAAGCAAATTGGTCATCGGCGGCGAAGCGCTGTAAATCTTTTGCGGCCTTTCGGCAATGGAAAACTTCCGCCCGAACATGTCGGTGATTTCTTTGCCCTGCGCCGTCCCTCCGGATACCAGGACGGCAAAAATAAAAGCGGCCAGTGTCAAGAATATTCTGCCTTGCCGCGCCGTTTTCCGCATTTTCATGATTTCTCCTCCGCAGGATTCCTCTGGATCAGGCCAGTTTCCGGACGATATCGTTGTAGTCCCTGATGATCGTGACAAAGCGAATGCCGCCGTTCTTCTTCAGTTTCATAAAAGACGCTCCTTCGCTGACCGATTTCAGCACAACATTCTTTTCTGTCACCACGCTTCCGGCGAGCAGGTCGATGCCATACTCGAAAAGGGTTTCGGAAAGAGGCGTGGATGGGCCAAGGAGCATCTTCACGCTGTTTTTGCGGCAAAGTTCCAGAATGCCGGGAAGCGTGTTGTTCAGGAGAGTTGTGCCTGTAATGACGACAATATCGGACTGCGGGATAAAAACATGTCCCTGCTCTTCCGGAAAGTCTCCGGGCCGGGGCTGCTTTTCGATGACCCAGAGGTTTGCGGCCTCGCCGGCCAGAGCTGCCATGTTAGGGAAATGACCAATCACGGAGATATTTTTTCCCTTTCCCATTTTTCCGGCGATCTGAATGCCGTCAACGTCTGCATAGCGGCCCGGATCGATATCGAGCAGGGAATTGATGGCGGCCAGCCCCAGGGACGCATCCGCCATACCGTCCACAAAGCAGTGGCGGGCCAGTTCGCAAGCCGACATTTCCGTATATGATCCCTCCCTTCCTTTTAATTCCCCATGATGACACCCGAATTTCTGAGGGACGGTCGAGGCCAGACCGGTCCGTCTGCTCACGACGGCGGTCCAGTTGAGTCCTCTTCTTACGTCCTCCACGGGGGCATCTTCTTTGATGTTTTCCAGTATGGTTTTGAGAATTTCCATATGCTTCCTTTCCTTAAAGATGATTGATTGGATCGCTTTCCCGACCCTTCGGGCTTGCCATGCAGCCGCAAATCGTCTGCGGGACGCAGACATGGAAAGAACTGTCTTCGAACTTCAGCACGTTAACCCTTGCGTTATACAGATGAAAAAGATTGTCCGTGTTGATGATGTCGTCGCAGGCGCCGTCCGCGACAATTTCGCCTTTTTTGATCAGGATGGCCCGGTCCGCAATCCAGAGGGCATGTTCGGGAGAATGAGTTGCTTTGATAAATGTATATCCTTCATGCGAAAGCCTGATGATCTGATCGAGAAGCCTGAGCTGGTTTCCGTAATCCAGACCGCCGGCCGGTTCGTCCATGATAAAGGTTCTTGCTCCCTGGGCAAGCGCCCGCGCAATGAGCGTGAGCTGCCTCTCTCCGCCGCTGATTTCCGTGTAAGCCCTTTTCGCGAGGTGGAGGATGGAAAGCCTCTCCAGTGCATCATCCGCTATCTTCATGTCCGCTTTCGAGTATCGGAAAAAGAATGTCTTGTGAGGAATCCTGCCCATCAGGACAATATCCATCACCGTGTAGGGAAAGGAACTTTTATGGATCTGCGGGACATAGGCGATTTCCCTGGCCAGAAATTTGGCGCCCAGCCGCCGGATATTCTTGCCATTGAATAAAATGCAGCCGGTGGCCGGCCTGAGCAGGCCGATCATGATCTTGATGAGCGTGCTTTTGCCGCATCCGTTGGGCCCGAGCAGGGTGACCACTTCGCCCTGGGCAATGGACAGGCTGACGTCGGCCAGAACGGTCTTTTTCGTATAGCGGAAGGATATTCCCTCCATTTTGATCAACGGCTCTATTCCCATCCTTTTTTGGCCTTCCTCAAGATCATGATAAAGAACGGGATGCCGACAAGCGAGGTGGTGATTCCGATGGGAATTTCCACGTTGAAGAGCATTCTGGAGACGTCATCGACAATGATCAGGTAAATGGCCCCGATGAAGGCGCTGGCGGGAATGAGGATCTTATTATCCGGCCCCACCAGCATCCGCGCAATATGGGGGATGATGAGGCCGACCCAGCCGATCATTCCCGCGATCACAACGGTAAGCGCGCTCATCAGCGTGGCCAGAAAAATCATGAACATCCGTATCCATTCGACGGGGATGCCCAGGGAACGCGCCTCTTCGTCGCCCATGCTCAGCGCGTTGAGATAGCCGGCAAAAAGGATCATGAGCGCGATGCTCACAAGCTGGGGAATCCCCGCCGCCAGCAGGGTTTTATAGTCCACCAGGGACAATCCGCCCATAAGCCACTGGACAATGGCGGGCAGCTGATTGGAAGGATCGGCAATATATTTAACGACCGACAACAGAGACGTGAAAAGCGCGCTGCTGATCACGCCGCCCAGGATCAGCAGCAGGATGATATTGCCTTTGTGTATTCTGGCGATGCCGACAGCGATGCCGACGGCCAGAAATCCGAAAAGAAAAGTCAGGCATTGCACGGCAAACCAGTTGCTTTCGAAGACCATGCCCAGCGCCGCGCCGAAGGAAGCGCCCGCCAGCACGCCGAGAAGAGAAGGTGAAACAAGAGGATTCACAAACATGGCCTGAAAGGATGCGCCGGCCACAGCCAGCGATGCGCCGATGAGAGCCGCGGCCAGAATGCGGGGCAGGCGAATCTCGAAAAGCAAACTGGAAAGCAAACTGTACCGCTCCGATTCCATGGAGCCGCTCCCCAGGAGTTTCAGCAATAACAAGTCCGCAATATCACTCCATCCCAGCGGGTACTTACCCATCATCAGTGACATGCCGGCCGTCAGCAGAAGGAGGATGAATAAGGCGGGGAAAAGAGTCTTTTTCACGTTATCCTTTTTCCCACCACATGACCGCCCACCGGATGATCTGGCTGTACGAAAGCTGCCAGACGCCTGAACGCAGAATCAAATGCTTCCGGATATAGGCGGCAAGCTTTTCTTCTTCACGGGGGGTAAAATTTCCAAACATCCACTGCAGGGACGCCATGGTTTCCTCAGGGCTTTCGTAGGTCCTTGTGCGGATTTCTTCAATAAACGACACATTGGCCGGTATTCGCAAATGATAAAGCAGATTGTAATAATAAATATAGTCCGGTCCCGGTTCGAAAGGTCTGCCGATGGCATCAAAAAGACGTCGGTCATGGGGACCATCGCCCACGGCGGTTACGATATAAACACGTTTTCTGGCGACGGCGTCGAGTTTCAGAATGGAAGATTGAAGATCATCAACCACCATCGAACGCGAAGCAATCGCGACATCGTAATCGCCGATGCCCAGTTTCGTCCAATCATCTTCCCATCTTCCGTGAATCGTTTTTACATTGGAAATGCCCATCTCCTTGCAGTGCTGGTTGACTGCGGCCAGCATCCCGGCGGAGAAATCGACCGCCGTGACGGAAGATACCCTTTGCGCCAGCGGAATGGCCAAGGCGCCGCTCCCGCAGCCCATGTCATACACTGTCCAGTGCGACTCCGGTTTAATCAGCGCCAGAAGCTGCTCGCCGTAGCTTGTATCCCTGGATTTGGCGAACGAGGAAGCTCTTCCGTCCCAGAAAGCCGCATCCCGCCTGCAAGATCTGCGCGAAGTAAATTTTGATTTCCATAAACGTTTCCAGTCAATATCTTTCAGGTCAATAACTTCATCGCGTAATTCCTGATTTCGCGGATTTTCCTGCCGGGATTCATTTACAGCCATCACGTAACTCACTATTCTTTTTCCTCCAGACCGGCATAATAGTTTTTGCCTGCGGCGCAGGGCCGGCAAAGGGTTTGGCCGCTTTTTTGTTCAAACCGCATATCCATCACCCTCTCGCCGCAGGCATCGCAGGTTATGATCAGCAGCGGCCTGCCGGGCAGGTCCTCCGGTTTGAGTTCCACGCGGACTTCCCTGGTTTCAAAAAGCTCTTCCGGAGGCAACATCGTGTATTCATCCGTGTGCGGGGACTTCTCAATATCCTCTCTTGTTTTCACCTGGTTGCCGTCCTTGTTTTTTGCCCAGACGCGGACCGCCTTGCCCGTTTTCAGGTTGACGAAGGTGGCCGCCATTTTTCCGTAATCGAGAATTTTCATACTGCGTTTGCC
>CAZBGE010000030.1:3151-27427 GCA_964491435.1 uncultured Smithella sp. | reverse complement strand
TCTCTATACCTTGTTGATGGCGCTCTTCACCAATCCGGTGATCGACGCGGTGAAAACGATCGTCAGCTAACCGTTAATTTTCATCAAAGACGCAAAAAATAAAAGGAAGGGAGGACATGACCATGTTGGCGACACGCAAAATGCAATACGGGACCTACCGGCAATATCATAAGATGAGTGGAATACTGATGATGTCCGCCTGGGGATTTGCGCTGGTAATCGCTTCTTTCCTGTTTCTCTGGCTGGGATACAAGCTTGATGAGTACCTGGGAACCACGCCCAACTTCATGTTCGGTTTGTTCTTCCTGGCGATCTTCATCTGTGTCATGAGACTCTACCAGGAGGCGAAGCAGAGAATGAAGGAGCTATAGCCGCTGCAATAAACCGCTCCGTTTTTATACAGCCCCCTTCAGGCAAATGCCCGGAGAGGGCTTTCTTTTGTTTCACAGACGCTGCATTGGTCATGCAGATAAAGCCTTACATGGTTCAGCGCGAGGGCATTCCCTCAACATAGCATTCCAGAAGTTTCATCATCATGTCCGCGTTTCTGCGGGTTCCGGTGATGATTTCTTCCATACACAGAGGTTTTTCAACAAGCCCGTTGCCGTAGTTGTCAATGGAACAGGCCGAGGCGTACGGCAAATCCATTTCCAGCGCGATGACTGCTTCATTGGCCATCGTCATGCCGACGATGTCGGCAAAGTTGGCCATCATTCTGATTTCCGCCTTAGTTTCCAAACGGGGGCCGGTCACCTGCCAATAGGTCCCTTGTTCCACAACATTCAGTTTGCAGTCTTTTGCCGCCGCAATCAGTTTGCGGCGCACGTCTTCATTGATGGATGGCGTAATGTGGACAGCTTTATTATGGTGAATGGTGGGGGTGGCCGTAAAAGTGATAAAATCATCGGGAATGACAACCATTCCCGGATGCAAATTTTTTTTCAACGAACCGGTCGAGTTGACGCCAAGGACTTCTGTGACGCCGATGTCTTTCAGCGCCTGAAGGTTGGCATGATGATTAATCTTGTGGGGCAGAATATATTCGGCGGGATCATGCCCATGCCGGATAATGAAAACCATCCGGTCGGTTACTATCGCCGAAACTTCGCCATATTGATTTTTTATTGACTGTTTGCATCCTTTCTGAATAAGGCTGCTTCTTTCCATCATAATTGTTCCCGCCAGCACGCCTACCCGTCCCATCTCAACCTCCTGATTTGCGCCGTTTCATATCAGATAAATGCAATACAGTCAAAGAAATTAACATCTTATGTATTCAATTAAATAGCATTTGACTTTTTTTACCCCCCTGTGACATATAGTCGTCAAATATAAAAGGAGGGCGAGTTTCATGAGTAGCCAATTTCTGGGTGTGGCCACAGACAGCAATTTTGAGCAGGAAGTCCTGAAAAGTGATAAACCGGTGCTGATTGACTTCTGGGCGCCTTGGTGCGGACCCTGCAAAGCCATCGGCCCGATTGTGGAAGAAATCGCCGCCGAATATAACGGCAAGGTCAAGTTTATGAAACTGAATGTGGATGAGAGCCAGAAATCGGCGGGTGCATACGGAGTTCGCAGCATTCCCACTCTGCTCATATTTAAAGCGGGAAAAGTATCGGACACGCTGATTGGTCTTGTGCCGAAGGAAAAGCTTGAAGAATTTGTCAAAAAAAATATGTAGTATTCATCAGATGGATTTAATATAAACAACGACGCCTTGTAATTTTATTACTCTCTGCCGGGACATTTTGTGAAACTTAAAAGAATCAGTGTTGTATTAGCCTTTTTATTGATTTGTACGGGATGCTCTTTCACCAAAGAATCCATTATGGAATTTTTCGGAAAAAGCCAGCCGGTTAAGAATACGCCGGAAGCCCTTTATGCAAGAGGCACAATTGAATATCAGAAAGGCAGATATAAAAAAGCCCGTGAGTTTTATACCCGCCTCAAAGAAGAATACCCTTTGCACAATCTGGCTGTGATGGCTGAACTGGGCATTGCCGATTCATTTTTCAGCGACAAGGAATATCCGGAGGCGGAAGCGGCCTACCGTGATTTCACATCATTTTATCCCACCAATGAAAATGTGCCGTATGTGATTTATCAAATGGGCATGTGCCATTACCTGGAAATCGGCGCCATTGACCGGGATCAGACGGAAACCGTTAAGGCGAAAAGAGAATTTGAAAAACTGGTTGCCCGTTTTCCGCAAAGCAAATTTTCCATCCTGGCGGAAAAAATGATTCGGGACTGCAAATCAAAACTTGCCGAACACGAATTTTACGTGGGGAATTTTTATTTCAAGCAAAAAAAATACGAGGCCGCTTTGAAACGTTTTGAAACCATCACGCGCGAATATGCCGGCGTGGGTTTGGATTTGAAAGCAGAATCATACCTGGCAAAAACAAAGCTTCGGCTTGCCGAACAGGAAAAAAAACAAACCGAAGCGAAAGCAAAAAACAAAGAAGCAGTCAAACCGTAATACTTATTCTTTCTTTTGAAATTCAGACATTTTTACCGTGTGAATCATCTGCCAGCGAAAAATTTCCGGCTGCAACGAGGTATCGACTTTAAAATATCCGCCCTCGGGAATTTCTATGATGTCTTCGTATTGTTTTTTTTGTTCCTGAAGGATTTCCCAGCGGCCGTCGGAAGGATTATCGTTCTCCAACATTCTTTTTTCCAGACGCATTTTGACGACATTATCGGGACAGACGCATTCAATGACGTAAAGCGGCACATGAAGTCTTGCGGCCAGATTAACGGCTAAGGCGCGTTCGGAGCGGCCTTTAAAAGAGGCGTCGATGATCACCGGTTTGCCCTGCCTGATTTTATCAGCGGCCATTTCCACCGCTTTTTCATAGGTCTTTTGTGTCATATCACTGGTGTAAATGCCCTGGCCGAATGCTTCATGATGCTTTTCGGCGGGCGCGATCCTGAGCAGCTCTTTGCGCAGAACATCCGTCCGGATGACATCCGCGCCCAACCGCTGGGCCAGATAACGCGCCTGGTAACTTTTGCCGGAACCGATGAGTCCCGCGGTAAGCATCAAAACAGGTTTTTCCAGATGGGCCGCGTATGTATAGGCCAGGTCAAAATATTTCAGAGCGGCCTTCTTGATTTCCGCGCGCTCAGCCTCCGGTATTTCTTTTTGATCCAGACGGAAACTGATGACTTTCCCTCGCACATAAGCATAGTAGCAACGGTAAAAATTCAAAAGCGCACACATGTCCGCATCGCCGGAATATTTCAGATAAGCGTTCACAAATTCCTGAGCCTGCAAAGGATAACCGTTGTTATCGAGATCCATCGTCAGGAAGGCCACTTCCGCCGCCACATCGCTCATCCGGAATCGATCATTGAACTCAATGCAGTCGAAAACGATGATCTCGTCCGCAATGCAGATATGCTCCAAATGTAAATCGCCGTGGCAGTCCCGGATTTTATGGCCGGCAATCCTTTTTTCCAAAAGCGGCCTGTTGACGTCCAGAAATCTTTCCACATAGTCTTTGATAAACCGGTATTGATACTCGGGAATCGTGACGTCAACATACTTTCCGGTTTGCGCAAAATTCTCTTCATGATTGTGGCGGATGGTTTTGATGGAGCCCATCTCGTCAATCACGCCGCCGGTCTCAGCCTCCTGATGGAAGCGGGCGATTTTTTTTGCCACGGCGTCCATAATTTTCGCATCGGCTTTCCCCTGAGCCAGCAGGTTTTTCAACATGGTTTCCTGGGGTATCTTTTTCATCCGGACGGCATAATCGACAACATCTTTCGACCCGTCCAGCGCCAGCCGTCCCTGTTCATCACGCGTAATGGGCGCCACATCCAGATAGATATTGCGGGCAAGACGTTTGTTTAAGCGCAGTTCTTCTTCACAGTAGAATTGTCTTTTTTCCAGGGTGGTGAAATCCAGAAATCCGAAATTAACCGGTTTTTTGACTTTATAGACGTAATCGCCGGCAATGAAAACGAAAGAAATGTGTGTCTGGATCAGTTCAACGGTTCGGGGCAGGTGCGGATAAAAATCCGGGCGGGTCATATGTTCAATGATGCTGGAATGGGACATGAATTCCTCTCTGCTCGGCGGATACGGAAAACTCGTTTCTTCTCTGAGGCGTCAGGCGCAAACCGGCCCTACAATCACCCATAAAAAAAGGGGATAGGCGTTTCAGGGCAAATGGATTAAGGTCTACTTTGTCTCTTTAAAAAAATCTTCGACTTTCTGAAAATTGTCGTCCACCACGCCCTTAAAATCTTCACACCCTTTTTTATAGGCCGCCATCCAATCGTTTATGACTTTTTTCCCTTCTTCAGGAAACATCGGTGATTTTTCCCAGAATTTACCGACCAGTCTTTCCGTCTGTTCCTGCAGCGCCAGCATCGCGCGGAAATTGTTATCAAAAGCCGTTTTATTAAAAACAATCATCTGCTTGGCGATTTGTTTCGGATCCATTTTTTACCTCCGTTGTAAAATCGTTATTTTGTTATTTTTCTGTTTTTGCGGTTTGCTGTTTTTGCATTTGAGTAAAGTATTCAACTACCTTCTGATAGCTTTCATCAGCAACGGCTTTAAAATCCTCACGGCCTTTATTATAGCTGATGATCCAGTCATTCATGGCCTTCCTGCCCTCTTCGGGGAACCACGGCGCTTTTTCCAGAAAACTCCATATCAATTTTTCTGTCTGATCCTGCAGCGACGACATTGCGCTGAAACTATTGTCAAAAGCCTTTTTGTTGAATTCCATCATCTGTATGGCTAATTGTTTCTGTTCCATGGCAATTCACCCTCCATAGTTTATTGTTAATGGTTTTTGTTAACCCACGCCATCGGGAAACGCTTGCTTCTTAAGGAAAAGACATGAACTACTCTGAAGAATTAGAGTTGGTTATATTTTTCAATAATTCACTCCTGTTTGTCAAGATAAATTTCCGGACAACAGGTACTTTCCTTTGTATTCCGTGATTTTCAGAATCAAAAACCGCTACCAACCGCTCGTGTCCCTCAAGGGTGCGCGTTTCCCTCAGTGTCTCTCCCTATGATTTTTTCAGCCACTTATTGACCAGTGGTTTTTCGTTTTCCGCCCACTTCGCGGAAAAACGGATCGCCAGAAACAATTCATAGATCGTATCGATTGTTTCGACCGCATTTTCAATAAGATAAATGCGTTCCAACAGGCTGGCCGTAGGGTCTTCCGGTGTTTCCTGCCAGTCCGCCACCGGCATTTTCAGTGATTGAAAGTAAAAGGTGTCGGCTTTAAAATTAAATTCCCATTCGTTTTGACTGCGGTGAAGTTTCACGCCCGCTTCTTTCACTTTTTTGCCTTGACGAATAGCTTCTTTACCTTCTTTTAATTCCGCATGCAGTCCCGAACAAACAACCCCCTGGGAGTATTCTCCCTCGCCAGCCTCCAAGGCTACCCTTTTGAGCAGATGCAGTTCCACTTCTTCACTTTTCGACAGGGCGATATTGCCGTTTCTTTCTTCGGATTTGTACCAAAGCCAGGTAAGAAACTCGCGTCCGATGAACGAAATATCCTCCGTAGGCGCATCTCCTTTAGCTTTGTTTTTCAGAACTGAAGGATGTTCGTGGGGCAGGATTCGTTTTAAACCGAGCGAAAAGGTTTTTTTGAATAAATCAACAAAATCATCGGCGACTTTGTCGGACAGCGATGAAAAATAAACTTTATTTTGTCCCACCGCCCATAAAACATCATAGAAGGACGGCACGGGATCGCTTTTGCTCATCAGCTCCAGTTTGACCTTTTCTTTGAGACTTTCGTTCATGACCTTCCCGATGCGGGTTTGTCCATGTTCGGCTAAAAATCGTCTCTGCTCCTCCATAAAACGGATTTTCATCAGCTTGGGGGAAATCAGTTTTCGATCAATCCGCAGGGAAAAAATAAGATAATCGCCCAGTGCATAATTGGCTTTTTCAAAATCGGCATCGAGAATATCGGTTGCCGATACCCAGCCCATTCGCTTTTCTTCTGCTGAGTTTCGCGCCTCCCGAAACGAGTTTCCCTTGAGCCGGTTATTGATAAACGTCGTAAAAGCCTGGGGCAGTTGACCCTCCACTGAAAATTGCATAAAGGAGAAATTACCTTTTATTAAACCCATTGTCTTCACCTCACAGACGCGCAACGTATCTTATCGGGCGCTCCTCTGTCAAGGATTTATGTTCAAGAAATATCTTTATAAATCAATGAGTTTCCTTTTATGACCAAAAAAATAATCCATAGACAGCGTTGTTTTTTTATGCTACGGAACACCCTCTTTTGGGGAGTTTATCACCATGAAAATTAAGAAGGTCGGCATTATCGCCAACATCGAAAAAGAGAACATGGCCGGATTTGCCAGTACATTGAAAAAATGGCTGGAAAACAGGAAGATTAAAGTTTCACTCGAGGCAAACATCGCCGCCGCCGTTGGTGGCGGCGGTTTCAAGCTTGAAGATCTGGCCGCGAAAGTGGATTTGATCGCCGTGCTCGGAGGGGACGGCACGATGCTTCGTACGGCCCGTTATGTTGCCCGGCATCCCGTGTCGATTGTCGGCATCAATATGGGAACTTTCGGTTATCTCACGGAAGTAAACTTAAACGAAACATATGCCGCTTTCGAGCTTATTTTAAAAGGCGATTTTCTCACAGAAAAAAGGATGATGCTGGATGTGAAAATCCACCGGGACAAAAAAATCATCGGCTCGGGCATTGTTTTAAACGACGTGGTCATCAACCGCGGCAATCTCTCCCGCATTGTGGAGTTGGAAACATCTATCAATAATCAGTATTTAACCACCTATAAGTCGGATGGTCTCATTATTTCCACACCCACGGGATCGACGGCTTATTCCCTTTCCGCCGGCGGTCCAATTGTTTTTCCCGGTAAAGAGTTAATTATCATCAATCCGATCTGTCCGCATACGCTGACCAACCGGCCGATTATTTTCCCGGAAAATTCCGCCTTGCAGATAGCGCTGTGGTCGAAGGAAAGCGGCGCGACGGTCACGCTGGACGGACAGGAATCCTACCGGATCAGTTCCGGCGATGTTATAACAATAAGAAAATCAAAGTATTACACAAGGCTGGTTCTTTCACCGCACCGAAGTTACGGAGAAATTCTGCGTTCCAAACTTGGCTGGGGCGGTCTGCCGACAGGAGCTGGAAAAAGAAAAAATGCTTCATGAACTGAGCATTACCAACTTTGCCATTATTGACGAATTGCATATTTCGTTTGATGGAGGCCTGAATGTTATTTCGGGAGAAACCGGCGCCGGAAAATCCATTATCATCGGCGCGGTCAGCCTCTTGCTCGGGGATCGGGCCACGGCGGAAATGATTCGCACACATACGGATACGGCCACTGTGGAAGCTCTTTTTGATATTGAAAACGACAGAATGCTTCAGAAAAAACTGGACGGGATGGGATTTTCCGGGGGTGGGGAACTCGTTATTCGTCGTGTGATTTCACGCGCCGGTAAAAATAAGGTGCAAATCAATGGACAGATGGCCACCTTGGCGAATCTCGCCGCGATCAGTGAATCGCTGATTAACATTTGCGGGCAACATGAACATCAGGTCATTCTCTGCGCGGAAAATCACATTGATATTCTTGACGAATTCGGCGGCTGTTTGGATGCGCGCGCGGAGTATCAAAACATATACCTCCGTTATCAGCAGATTGACGACCGGATAGGAAAGCTTGAAGATTTACTCCGCCATCGCGCGGAAAAAATCGATTTAATCCAGTTTCAGCTTCAGGAAATTCAAGACATCAATCCCCAAGCCGGCGAGGATGACGGACTTGCCGAAGAAAAAAAAGTGTTGATGAACATTCAAAAGCTTGCGGATTTGGCCAACCGGGCCTATGTATTGCTCTATGCCGAGAAAGGCTGCGTCAATGAGCAACTCAAGGAAGTCTTGTCAGCAATCAGGGAAATCCATAAGATTGATTCCGGCTTGTGTTTATCAATGTCTGATCTGGAAGGCAGTTATGTTATTTTGCAGGAAGCGGCGCTGGGACTGCGCGATTATGCCAAAAATCTGACTTTTGATGCCGAACGGCTTTCGGCGATTGATGAACGCCTCGACTTGCTCAACCGGCTTAAACGGAAACATGGCGGAACACTTGACGCCCTGCTGATCCGCAAACAGGAGATGGAGGAAGAACTGCGGCGCGTTTCCGGCTCGGAAGAAGAACTGGAAAAGCTGACGAAAGAAAAGAACGGTTTCGCAAAAGAACTGCGCGAAAAAGCGTTGGCGCTTTCAAAGCTCAGGCGGCAAGCGGCTGTTTTGCTAAAGGAGGCTATTGACGCGGAAATTCATGATTTGAATATGCCGCATGCCTGGTTTTTTGTGGAGTTTTTGAAAAGCTGCCCGGGGACGGACAATATTTACGGACCCAAAGGCGGCGACGAGATAGAATTCTACCTGACTTCCAATGCCGGGGAAGAACCGAAACCGCTTCATAAAATCGCTTCCGGCGGAGAACTGTCCCGCATCGTTCTGGCGCTGAAAAATGTTTTGTCACAAACCGGATCGGTGGCCACCGTTGTTTTTGACGAAGTGGACAGCGGCATCGGCGGCGCCACGGCGGAAATCATCGGACGAAAATTAAAAGAAGTGTCCGGGCATCATCAGGTGCTCTGCATCACCCATCTGCCGCAGATCGCCAGCTTCGGCGACCGGCACTTGCGTGTTGTCAAGCAGGTGGCGGGCGACCGAACCGTTACGGCGGTGGAAAAAATTGATGATGATCAGAAAATTGAAGAGCTAAGCCGGATGCTGGGCGGCATAAAAGTGACCGAAACCGCCAGAGACCACGCCCGCGCGATGCTTGCTGCCGCCGGGACTTTTGGCGCTGCGGCTGACACAGGGAGGGCCTTGCATGTTAAGAAAAGCGCGAATCAGCGACGTTAAGACGATTCACCGTTTAATCAATCTGTCGGCTAAAAAAGGTGAGATGCTGCCGCGCTCCCTGATGGATATCTATAATTCCGTGCGGGACTTTATCGTGTATTTTGATGAAAATGAGCAAAAGATCGTGGGCGTCTGCGCAATGAATATTACCTGGGAAAATCTGGCTGAAATCCGCTCTCTTTACGTGGATGAAGCCCACAGAAAAAAAGGCATCGGCAGGAAAATGGTTGAATTTTGCATTTCAGAAGCCATTACCCTGGAGCTGTTTCGAATATTTTCACTGACTTACAAAAAGGAATTCTTTGCCAAACTTGGTTTCAAAGAGACGGAACGTTCCACCCTGCCGGAAAAAATCTGGTCGGACTGTTTCCGCTGTTCCAAATATCCTGATTACTGCGACGAAGTTGCGATGATTATTGAGCTATGATGTATCTGAAAATTATTTTGCTTCCGGCGCTGCTCGCGGTTGCTTTTCTGGCTGGCTGCGCGCAAAGGGAAATGATCCGGCCGGAAGTGCTTCCAACAGAAAAAGCGTTTACGGAAAGTGGCACAAAACAACTGGATTTCACCGACGATCTGGACCATGCATCTCTCTTACTGGCCACTGAACGCAGCATTAACTATTATAACGGCGCCGGACGCAACCGGATATTCCGGATTGCCGGCCATGCCGTCAGCGCGACGCGGATGAAAGAAACGCTCACCGCTTTCCGTGAAATTCTTCAATCCGATGCAAATATTGAGCAGAAGAAAAAGAGGATTGCGGATGAGTTTCTGGTCATTCCGGCGGCAGGAGAAAACGGCGGCATCTTGTTTACCGGCTATTATGAACCGCTCCTGGAAGGCTCCTTGGTCCAGACGGAAAAGTATAAATATCCACTCTATCGTCCGCCCCCCGACATCCTTCCGGAAGATGCATCCATAAACAAAACGAAATCCGGCCGGATGATTCCTTATTACACGCGCCGGGAAATCGATATTGATGGTGTTTTGCGGGGCAGGAACCTGGAGCTTCTCTGGGTATCCGATCCCGTTGAATTGAATTCCCTGCATACCCAAGGGTCGGGAAAAATACGGCTGGAGAACGGAAAAATGCTGACGGTCAGTTTTGCGCAGAGCAACGGCCGGCCGTTTAGCTCCGTAACGCTGTATATGTTGGACCAGAACAAAATCACCAAAAGTGAAACCACCTATCGCGGCTTCAAAACCTGGCTCAAGGGAAAAAGCGACAAGGAAATCTTCGAAATTTTAAGCCACAATGAGCGCTACATCTTTTTCCGTTTTGTCAACAAAGAACCGGTGGGCGCATTAGGCGAACCAGTGACTCCGGATCGGACAATCGCCGCCGACATGGATTATTATCCGGCTGGCGCACTGGCTTTCATCCGTTTACGCAAGCCGGTGCTGGATGACGATGACCATGTCATATCGCGCACGGATTTTTCCCGCTTTGTCTTGAATCAGGACAAAGGAGCGGCGATAAAAGGACCAGGCCGCATCGATTTGTTTTGCGGATTCGGTCCCAAGGCGCAAGCCACGGCTGGTTCCCTCAAAGAAAACGGCGAACTTTATTTTTTGCTCATTAAATAAACTTCACCCTCCAGTCACTCCCGGAGGATATGGCCATTTTCTGAAAAGATATTCAATTATTGCCACGAAAAAGTTCTTTTCGTCATCGTTTATATCATAGCTGCAATGGCGGTTGCTGTTTCCCTCCTTTTTTAACGAGTCTATGGCCGACAAAACTCCGGCCTGATAAGTGGCGCCGGCATGTGCGCCTCATGGAGAACCTCAAGCGCCACACTGCCCGACATCATCTTTTTCAGGCCGGCATAACCGTGTGTAGCGATGATTGTCACATCCACAACTTATACTTGCCTCATCAACACACTCTCCCTTGTCAATTAATTCACCGTGCTCCGCAGCCGGTTCAAGAGAGTTTCCATGACGGCTTCACGCTGTTTCAATTCACGCCGGAATTCACGTTTGTCCGTGTTGACGATTTCCACCCGGAGGTTATGATCTGCTCGTTCCAGGGTCTCCAAAAGGATGTTTTTTTCCTCGGAAGTTAATTCAACGGTAGGCATAAGATTCCCTCCTTTCTCTATGCTGCCAGTTGTTTTTTAGTGGCGCCCAACGGATAGACCGGAAAGATTTCAAATTTCATGATATCAAGCCAGGCTGCCCGCGCGGCAATCAACCCTTTGACATCTTTTACGGAAACGACATAGATCGTTCTGCGCCCTTGGATATCATAAAATTCACTGATGACCTTGACATCCTCAGGCCATTTCCAATCAACATTTCTTGTTCTGACTTCTTTTTCATCCTTTGGCTCCCATGTACAAATCATCATAAAATTCATGTTGATACCTCCTTTCTCTCCGATCCTCTGAGCAAGAGCACCGGACATTTTATCTCTTTAATCACCCGCTCCACCACGCTCCCCATAAAACACTTATTGAAACTGCTTTTACCGTGCGAGGCTATCACGAGAAGTTCAATTTCCCGCTCGGAAGCCTCCCTCAAAATCTCTTCATACGGCTGCCCCCGGCAAACATCGGGAATAACCTTGACATTTCCGATGTTATGATCCCGGGCAATGATCTCTTTGAGTTTTTCATTCGCAAAAACAATACATTCACTCACAAAGCGATCCGCAATGCTGTTATTGATGCAATAATCTTTTGCGCATTGCTGGATCAAGCCGCTGATCACGTGGAGGAGAAAAACCCTTGCCTGATAACGAGACGCTATGCTCAGTGCAACTTCAAAAGCTCGATCTGAATGGGTCGAGAAATCTGTCGGCACGAGAATTTTTCTGGGTTGGAACATATTTTCCTCCCCTCTTTACAAATGGACCGGACATGACTCATCTTTATTGTTCTTAAATTAATCAGGATATTATCCAAAACAATACAGGATGATGTTCTGGAAAATATGGGGATAAAACAGGTATTAAGATTCAAATTTCAACAAAAATGATCTGAGATTGCTCTGGCGGTTTTTGAGGCCCAGTTTTTTGCGGAGATTGTCTCTATGAAAATCAACTGTCTTGATGGAGATTCCAAGAATGGCGGCGATTTCTTTTGTTGAATTGCCGCTTTTCACTAATTCCGCCACTTGCATTTCCTGAGGTGTGAGGTCAAATGCGGTTTGAGACAATCTGTGCCTGAAAGGTGAAATGATTTCCCTGATTTGAACATTGATCATCTCCAGACAAGCCAACTGATGGCTCGTCAACGGACCTTCTTTCAGTTTTTCCAACAGGGGAAGAATGGAAGCGTTTACATTCGTCAGCACATTTTCCTCCATTTCTTTTCTGTCGTTTTCTCTTTGTTTAAGAAGCACTTTTAAAGCCGTGTTAACTTCCTCCAGATTTCTTGATTTGATCAGGAGTTCTTCTTCTCTTTGCTCAAGGAGTTCTTCTTTTATTTTGCGATCTGAAATGTCTCTGAGGCAACCAACAATCCATGACGGACGCTCTTTGTTCCCGGGAACGATTGCCGACGTGATGGAGCAGATCCTGGAACCTCCCTGGTGATTCAAAAGTTCAATTTCAAAATCACGAACATAGCCTTTTTCCTGAATGGTCCGTAAAAAAACTTTTCTGCTGTTTTCGTCGGCATAAAAATCATAAATGGATCTGCCAATCAGGTCTTCCCGTTTAAATGAAGCGTATTTTTCAATAGAAGGAGAAATCTCCAGGATTGTGCCATTCATTTCAATTTCATAGTAAACATCCTGAATGTTCTCAAATATCCGGCGGTATCTCTCTTCACTCCTGAGAAGCCGCAATTCGGACGCCTTTAATATCTTCAGGTATGAGGCGGCGCCTGCTTCCGGGGCAGGGTTTGTGCGATCAGCTGGTTTTTTAATTTTCTTCTTCATTTGTTTGCTCCACACTTGGCAGATAAAGGTTTTTTCCCACGACACTCTTCCTTTACCGCCACGTTACCCTTTGTGAATACATTATACTATGAAAATGAATTCTCCAACCTCTATTGTTTTCTCTGTGACAATGATTTCATGTATAAATAAATTATACAACAATAACGGAGAAAATGCTGCAATAACCGCGAACAAGTCCAGCTTGGCGGATGTTTTGCCATGGTTTTCATGTAAAAAGCAGCAGAAAAAAATTTTCCTGCTGCTGCGACAGCCGATAAGCTGAACTCTGGTTCATCCGGCTATAGACAATGGACGGCCATCAGGCAAATAGGGAATTTGTCTGGGTAGTTGAACCAGCATAGCTGTTATTCTGGGCAATCATCTCTATCAGTTTGTTGAGGAATTCCGTTTGCAGGGCAGCCGCTGAACTGCTATCGGAATCCTTATCCTGCAAGCCGGACATCTCACCGGAATCAGGTGGCGGTGGCGGCGCAAAAGTCATGCCCTGCGGACTGTTCGCCCGCATTTTTTCGTCAAAAGCATCCGACTCGGCTTGAATGATTTTACCATCACCGTCTGTGTCGATTTCACTAAAGATTTTTTCCGCATCAGGAACTTTGCCAGACTCAAGTTCTTCAACTGACAGATAGCCGTCGGCATCCGTATCCAAAGAGTTGAACATTTCACCGGTATCATGAGACGGCGGTGGAACATCTGCCGCCACTCCATCTTCCGCGCTATTGCTTTTTAGTTCCTGAATCAGTTGAGACAAAGCGGAAGTAAATTCCAGATCCGTAACAGCGCCGTCCATGTTTGCGTCCACTTTATTCATAAAACTGTCGGACAGCGAACCTGTTTCCTCGCTCAGACATAGCAAATCCGCTGACGTAACCGATCCGTCAGAGTTCTGATCAATCATGTTGAACAACTGCTGGCTCAGCTTTGCAAGCGACGTACTGTAATAATTATTGTTGCTGATTGAACCTATCATCGATTATTCCTCCTTGATTATTGTTTTTTTCCATCTGTTCCACTTTTCGGCATTTCATCACTCCTCATCATGTTAAGAATTGAAATTTTCTTCCCATTCCGGGCGTTTTTCCTTCACCTCACCCCCTTTCACACGGGCGGATCATTGAGCAACAGCCATGCCCGAAAAAACAGGATAGCACTGAAAGCCGCTTCCTTTACAAATATTCACAATCGGCAAAATTGCCTTACCGACCGTACCGCCATCCTTGCGAGCCGGCATGCGGCTATGGCGCCCCGGAATATTTTCCCCAGATAATTTATTTTACATTTCTTTACATATCAGTCATAAAATACATGTTATAAAACCGCTGCGGTTTTAGGCAATCAGGCAGATATTGCCGGTTCAATCGCCGTAGCTGTGATCATTTTTCCCTTATGGAGAACAAGAATGGATGATCAACAAGAACGAATATTGATCATTGACGATGACCGGGAACTATGCTCGTTGCTGGCCGAATATTTCAAACCGGAAGGTTTCTCAACGGATAGCGCTGATCAGGCTCAGGAGGGCTTAGCGATGGCCCTGACAGGAGTTTATCGGTTGATCATTTTGGACGTTATGTTACCTGGTCAACAAAACGGATTTAATATTTTGCAGGCCATTCGGGCGAAAATGGCGACACCGGTTCTGATGCTTTCCGCACGCGGTGAAGACATTGACCGCATTGTCGGCCTTGAAATGGGGGCGGATGACTACCTGTCCAAACCTTTTAACCCCCGGGAACTTCTGGCGCGTATGCGCACGATTCTGAGACGATCATCGTCCATGCGATCTGTTTTCACAGGATATGAAAACAACACGTGTTACAAAATCGGCGATCTGGAACTGGATACCATTGCGCGACGGGTGCAATGCGCAAATAAGCCTGTCGAGCTTACCAGTGTGGAGTTTGGTCTTCTGACCCTTCTGATAAGGAATTCAGGCGAAGTGCTAAGCCGTGATCATTTAACGATGGAAGTTCTTGGACGCGAACTTTCTCCTTATGATCGCAGCATTGATGTTCATATCAGCAAATTGCGCAAAAAACTTGGTTCGGATCATTTCGGCAACGAGCGGATAAAATCCGTGCGCGGCGCCGGTTATGTGTACACCGCTTTACTTCCGGCCGGTGGCCAGGCGGCGCTCTGAAACAAGGTCATTATGAAAAGATTGAACCTGTTTCTCAAAATATATCTGAGTTTCTGGCTGACGATTGTTATTACCGTCGGCGCATTCGTTTATTTGGATCGCATGATGACAACGGAACCTGTTATCATGCACTGGCAAAAGACCGTCGATAAGACGGTTTCCTTTTACGCAGAAGAAGCTGCGGCGATTTATGATCGGGACGGAGCTAAAGTCCTGGAGAATTACTTTCATCGTCTGGAGAAAGCCACCGGCATTGAAGCATTTCTTTTTAATGAATCTGGCAGGGAAGTTACCGGCAAACCTGTGCGTAAAGATATTCTTGAGCAGACGCTTTTGGCTTTTCAAAAATCGGGACCGTCTTACAGGAGAAATAAGGAGTCCGGTATCAGCACGGAGGAAGTAAAAGGTCCTCAAGGTCATTACTATTTATTTACGGCGGTTATCCCTCATCCCAGGCCGCCCGGTCTGCCCCCCGGGCTGGCGCCGGTTCCACCTCCTTACGGACCTCGTCCTGCCTTGCCCCCTGCGGCGCAGCCACCCAACGGGCCTCATTCCCATTTTATTATACGCCTGGCTATCGGGTTGAGCATCTCCGGTATTATCTGTTATCTGCTTGCCCGTTATCTGACGGGGCCGATCTTCAATCTGGGCAGTGCGGCGCGGCAACTGGCCAACGGCAATCTTTCCGTTCGCGTAAAACCGGCGATGGGAAGCCGCCGGGATGAGCTTTCCGCTCTTGCGGGTGATTTTGACGTCATGGCCGAACAAATTGAAGCACTGATAACTTCTCAACACAATCTTCTGAGAGATGTCTCGCATGAGTTGCGATCCCCTCTGGCGCGGTTGAATGTCGCCCTTGAACTCTGCAGACAGCATTCCGTCGGGCAGACGCAAAAGCATCTTGATCGCATGGCTTTGGAAACGGAAAGACTCAATGATTTAATCGGGCAAATCCTGACTTACAACAAAATCAAAGCTTCGCCTGTTGAAATTGAAAAAACAAAATTTGATCTGTCCGGATTAATAGAAAAAATTGTAGCTGATGCAAATTATGAAGCCAAAAGTTCCCGGTCGATCGTTCTCCTCAATAAGCAAGTTTTTATAAACGGCAATGAGGATCTCCTCAGGCGGGCAATAGAAAACATTATCCGCAACGCTCTTTATCACACACCGGAAAACAGCAACGTTGAGATATCTTCCGAACCGGTCCTCTGGGAAGGAAATACTCAGGCCCGAATTATCGTGCGGGATCACGGTCAAGGTGTTCCCCGGGAAGCTTTGCATTTAATTTTCAAACCATTCTTTAAGCTGGGATGCGGTGAAAAACGGCATAACGGGGCAGGATTGGGCCTGTCGATCAGCGAAGCGGCCATCCTCCTCCATCAGGGCGCTATCCGGGCGGATAATGCTGATGACGGCGGTTTGATGATGGAGATAAATCTGCCTGCGGAAAATTCAAAAAACCCGTGATAATCTTAAAAAAAGGCTTTATTACGGAAGAATCATCACGGACCATCAATTATTAATCGTCCAACAATAATAACAACATTTTTTTGTCTCAGTCATCACCCCGGCTAAGGCCGGGGGCCAGTTTAAAAAGTCTGGATTCCCGCCTTCGCGAGAATGACCAACTTAAAGATTATTATGAGACAGTTTATAAGTTTATCCTGATTGGAGGCAGGACTTTTTATGAAGGACGGATTGAAAATTTATTGACAGGCATCAAAGTTCTTTCTATACTAACAATTACGAACCTGTTTCAGGTTCGAGCCATCGCCAAAGGAGCAAACTAATGGAAATTGTTATTGCACAGGACTCAGGTGTATATGTTTTTGAAGTTCGGGGCAGGCTGGACGCAGTATCCGTCCCGCAACTGGAAGAAAAGCTTAATCAGTGGTTTGAACAGCCGGAAACAAGGCTGATTTTCGATTTGGACGGACTCGACTATATCAGCAGCGCCGGACTGAGAATATTCCTTACCACTGCCAAAAAGATGAAAGCGCGAGATGGAAAACTGTGTATGGCCAGACTCCGGGAAAACGTAAAAGACGTGTTCACCATTTCCGGATTTATCGCCCTGATACCGGCTTGCGATACACTGGAAGCTGCCAAAGCCGCCGTCCAATAGCGCCACGGCAAAAGAATCGTCCATACTGCTTCACTCCATAAACGCCTGCCTGGAAAACACGCCGGAATTAATGGCTTTTTGACGCAGGAAAGAAAAAAATGGGTATCGCGGCTGTTTCGTATCCGCCGGAAGGCCTGATCAAGCCCGGTTTTTTATAACCGCATACGCCAGACGCACAGGTCAGTCCCGGCCTGCCGGGTGGTGTTCTTTGTGGTCAAGCATAATGCGATCCATCGTTTCCATGGAATTCCGGATCTTTATTGACGGTCATAATATCTGTAAAAGGGTTCAATCGATCAAAGCTGTTTGGAGGAAATGGTTATGAGAATAGCTGTCTTAACAGGTGGTGGTGATTGTCCTGGGCTGAACGGCGCAATAAAATGGGTAACCAAAACGGCGCTTGATCCTCGTCTCGAGGAGAAACGTTCCGTCAAGTTTGATGTTCTCGGCATTAAAGACGGGTGGAAAGGCCTTCTGGAGGTCGATCCGGAAAGTCCTGAAAGCCTGGTCAGGCACACGATGAAACTGGACGAAGAAAATGTCCGCACGTGGGACCGTTACGGCGGAACCAATCTTGGCACATCCCGAACCAATCCTTTCAATCCGAAAAACGACACATCCGGTAAGGTAATCGAAAATATAAAACAACTTGGCATTGATGTTATTGTAGCTATCGGCGGCGAGGACACCCTTGGCGTTGCCGCCAAACTCCACCGGCGCGGCGTTAAAACCATCGGGATTCCCAAAACCATTGACGGCGATCTGGTGGGCACCGAGTATTCGCTGGGCTTCGATTCGGCGGTAAATATTATTATGGAGGAAATCGATCGTCTTCGGACAACCGCCGGTTCCCACAACCGGATTTTCGTTGTGGAAACCATGGGACGTCACGCGGGCTGGCTTGCCCTGCAAGGCGGTGAATGCAGCGGCGCTTATATTATTCTGATTCCTGAATACCCGTTTGATATCGACCGGGTTTGCGCCCTGCTTGAAGAGCGTCGCGGTCGGGAAGTTCAGTACAGTATTATCGCAGTTTCGGAAGGCGCAACCATGGTCTCGCATCAGGAATTCTGCAAAGACGACAAGGTGGATTCGTTCGGCCATCGGTCTCTGGGAGGCATTGCCGCCTACCTTTCACAGGAAATCGAACACAAAACCGGATTGGAAACAAGATATGTTGTGTTGAGCCATCTGCAGCGGGGAGGAGCGCCATCGGCCCGGGATCGTCTGATGGCGCGCTGGTTCGGCATTGCCGCCGTGGATATGATTGTCAACGAGGACTATGGCCGAATGGTCAGTTACCGCCATGGAGAGATTACGTCCGTTCCCATGAAGGACGTTACCGATCACCTCAATCTTATTGACGTGAACAGGTATTACGATACCGAACGTTATAACGGCAAACGGTCCATCCTCTAGCCGTATCAGCAGGGCGCTGAAATTAATCATCTTCCTGACGTTAGCGCCTGTCCAGACGGTTCAGAAAAGACGCCACCTCGGTAAAAACCTCCCGGGAGATCTCGCCTCTGACAATTCCATGAAGATGAAAGGGAATCTCCCGGTATTTTTTGTCGGAAGAGGCAATCCGATGATAGATTCTCTTTCCACTCGCCGGCTCCACCTTGGGATCATGGTCTGCCTGGATGATCAAAGCGGGCATGGACAGAGCCGCAAGCGCTCCGTGAACCTTTCTCATCATCGCCTTCACCTGAACAATGCTTCGCACAGGACAGCGGAAATAGTTGATATGCGGGTTATCAGGAGCATTGGCCACAAAATCCCTGCGCAAAAGTTTGACGCCCGCAGCGCGCATGAAAAAGTTCCACTGGTCAAGACATCCGGCAAAAAGGGAAGAAATCTTTTTAAATTTCAGGGGAGCGCTGACTGAGATCACTGCGGCAAACGCATCCGGTTTGGTAACGGCCTGATGCAGGGCAAGCCCTCCGCCGGTTGAAAAACCGGCCACAACAATTTGCCGGCAGCAGGTTTTCAAAATGGCATGCCCCCGGTTTACGGAATCCACCCAGTCGCCATAGCTGCGGCTTGCCAGATCCACCGCGGAGGTTCCGTGTCCGGCCAGTCTGGGCGCGTAAACAGTATATCCACTGGCATGCAAAAACTCCGCCCATTCACGGACCTCTTCCGGCGCGGCCAAAAGACCGTGGATCAGGAGCACGCCGCGATGGCTTTCCGGATGATGAAGCAGATATGGCTCTCCGATATGATAGGGTTTGGTTTCACCTTCAACGAAATACTTCTGATAATCCCTTTTAAAAAGCAGAGATTCCTGCTGGAGCAGGCGCTGGCAATCGGTTGAAATCAACATCGTTTAAGAAGGAGATAATTTCGCGGCGCGGAAAAAACCGGTTTAAACAAAATCCTGGACGCCACTAAACAGCCTTTTGGGCATACACGATGTAAATCATCGCGTAGTGAAGCACTCCGCCGATCAGCACCATAATATGAAACAGTTCATGAAAGCTGAATATTCCGGGAAAGAGCTTCGGTTTCTTGGTCGCGTAAATAATGCCGCCCAGCGTAAAAAACAATCCGCCGGCAAACAGCAAAAAACCCTGCGCCAGATTCATATATGAAAGAATCTGCTTTATCGGGATTACCGCCAGAGACCCCATGACAAAGTAAATAGCGGCATAAAGAGCTCTGGGCGCGCGTGGAAAGAAAATCTGAGAAATCAGTCCAAATCCGACAAGCCCCCATTGAATCGCGATCATCACCCAGCGCCACCAGCCATCAAGAAACATATAACAAACAGGCGTGTAAGTTCCCGCAATCATGCAAAAAATAGCAAACCGATCCATTCTTCGCCAAAAAGACAACTCATTTTCCTCTTTCTTGAAAGCGTGGTACAGGGAACTTGCTAAAAAGAGAAATACTATGGATATTCCATAGATAAGAGATGTAACCAGCGCTGCGGACGAGTAGCAGGCCACCAGCGCTAGAAAAACCGTGCCGATGATTGCCGCGATCACACCGGATAAATGTGAATAAAAATTAAACGTTTCCTGGGTTTTAATACTCATGGTACCTTCCTTCTTAAAAATCGTGCGCATCTGAACACCAATTTTTCATAAAATCAAGAAATAATATCACGGTGCGAAGCGCACGACGATTTCTGATCGCTCATTATGTTTTTGACAAGACGACGGTTTTATCCCTGCTGAAAATCATATTGCCGAACGTCATCATCAAAATCGTGAGGAAAATGACCTGTGTGACAATTCCCACATTGATGAAAGGCAGCATCAGGATGGACGGAATGCTGAAGAACAGCAGGATGGTGATCAGTCCCCGGGGAGCGAAATACAGCAGGGGGTTGAGTGGCAGGCGCAGAACAATTCTGAAGAAAAGCGCCCGGAAAATGAAAATGGATGCGGTGATGGCCGCCGCGGTCATCAGGTTGTGGAGGTTGAGCAGGTCGGACAGCCGGGTGTAAAAACCGAACAGAATGAAAAAGAAGCAGCGGATGATGAAGGTCAGTTCGAACACGATGTTTTTAAAAGCGCCGAGATCCGTGTTGAATCCATCAAAGTTGATAATTTTTACAGAGAATAAGTTTTTGAAAAGGGTGTTGTTGTTCATGACCAGACCGAAGATCAGCACGACGAGCAGCGATGGCAGGTGAACCAGTTTGGCCAGCGCGTAAACGAGGATGATGGCGGTCATGATGATAACGTATTTGACATGGTGGCTGATCTTGTGCAGCAGAATGGCCAGGCCGCCGCTCAGGAGGACGGAGGCAATAAAGGTCAGAATCAGTTCGGCGATGAAATGAAGCAAGCCCGTTCCCAGCGAGCCGCTGCTCAGGAGGATGAAATCGAACACCAGAATGCCGATGATGTCGGAGATGGAGCTTTCATAAGTAACAAACTCCCGGTCTGCCGGCTTCAGGCCCGCCGCCGAGGGAATGGCGACGGCGCTGCTGATGACGGCAAACGGAATGATGTTGAGTAAAGAAGCCTGGAGGTCGTAATGAAGAAAATACACCGTCACATAGGTGAAGATGCCGACCATCACAGCAAAAAGGATGATGGCCGATGAAATGGACCCGATGATGAGTCTGCTCTTGTCGCGGCGGATCGCCAGATCGAGGCTTCCTTCCAGCACGATCAGGATCAGCCCGAGGGCGCCCATGATGGGGAGCAGGCCGGACATATCCGGAATGCCGATTCTGAAGGAAGAATCCAGATAATTGATGAACATGCCGGTTGCGATAAGCAGAATCACACCCGGAATCCGGGTGTACTTAGCGGTGATTTCGAAGAGGTAGGCCAGGAGAATAATGACACAGAAGGCGATGAGAACGTAGTAGGTCATGGCGTCTGGTCCTCCGGACTAATCCACGAAGCGTCTGATGTCGTTGAGACTGCCGATGATGATCAGCCGGTCTTTCGCGCCCAGCAGGCGGCGCGGGTCGCAAGACAGATCCACATCGTATTCTTTGCCCAGCAGGGTGAACAGGCTCTTTTCCGCAGGTGCGATTTTGACAGCCACCAGGCGGATGCCAAAGCGGTTTTCGAGGTTGACCGTGTCCAACGAATGACCGACACAGGCGTCAGGCACCTTGAGTTCGGCGATAATGATTCTGTCGTTGACGAACATCGTGTTGACGGCGTTCTGCACCATCAGCATGGCGGTCAGCTCCGTGGCGGTGTCTTCTTCGGGATGGACAATTTCCTCGATGCCCAGTTCGCCGAGAATATTCTGGTGTATGGGATTGATGGCCCGGCCGATGATCCGTTTTACATTTTGCTTTTTGAGCATGGATAAAATCAGCACGGAAGATCCGATGTCCTCTCCGACGGCGACGATGACGGCGTCCACGTCGGAAAGCGGCAAAGCAGTCAGCGCACTGGGTTTGGTGCAGTCCATGATCATCACTTTGGTGATTTTGTCCTTGAGCTCGTCGGCGCGTTCGCTCCGGCGGTCGATGCCGATGACTTCATGCCCCAGCGACGTGAGTTTGGCCGCCAGCGACGAACCGAAAAATCCTAAGCCAATTACAATGTATTTCATCATTAGTTAATTTTAATGTCTTCTACCGGCAAACGATAGAGGTTGCTGTTTTTGGTTAATAAAAGGCCCGATAATAAAACGACTGGACCGATACGGCCGACAAACATCAGAATCATTAGAACGACCTTGCTATAATTGCTTAAACTTTCCGTTTTTACGACAGACAGCCCCGTGGTTGAAAACGCCGAGACGCATTCAAAAAGAAGATGGAGTGGTTGTTTTGTCGGATCAAAGATCATCAGCAGAAGACTGCCGGTGAAAATGAAAACCAGGGAAAGTGAGATGATTGTAAGTACGCGGACGATGGTAGGTGTTCCGATTTCTCTGTCGCCTATTTCCAAAGTATTCTTCCCCTGTAAAAAACCGATGACCGTTTTCACGGCGACTGCCAGTGTTGCTGTTTTAATTCCGCCCCCCGTCGAGCCCGGCGATGCTCCTACCCACATGAGAAACATGATGAGGAATATGGTGGGGTAGGACCATGTCGTTAAGTCCACCACGTTGAATCCGGCGGTGCGGGCGCTGACGCTGGCGAAGAAAGCTGTCATAGATCGATAAAGAGCACTATTACCGTCTTGGACGCCAAAGGCTTCGAACCAATAGTAGGCTACCGTACCCGAGATTATTAACACAATTGTCGTTTGGAATGCAAGACGCTCTCCAATGGGCCAGCGGACGGCGTGGTGAACGTTTTTACCGCCAATCAGTGAAAACCATAAAGATCGAGTACGCTGCTTGAGTATATTATACAGAGTTAATAACAGTGGAAAGCCGATGCCGCCCAAAATGATCAGTGCGCAAATGATGAGCTGGAGAGGGTAGTTCAGGCGAATAGAATCCGTGCAGAGTCCCTGAGGGTAAACGGAAAAACCGGCGTTGCAAAAGGCGGAAATGGCATGAAAAATAGAGTCCTGAAGCTTATAAAACCAGTGCCCGTCCAGAACGTTGTAGATGAGAGCTGCGCCTGCCGCCTCCAGCATTACGGTAAACAACAGGATTTTAAGAAGGATCTTATAAAGCCCTCCCAAGTTTTCGCTGGAGAAGAAATCTTTGAGCAGCAAACGGTCTTTTACGGAGGCCGAACCGAGAAATATGTAACTGAAAAAAGCTGCAAAAGTCATGATGCCGAGTCCGCCGATTTGGATCAGCAACATGAGGATAACTTTCCCCGTCGGGGTAAAGGCCGTAGCTGTATCGACAACCGTCAGACCGGTCACGCAAACGGCGCTGGTTGCCGTGAAGAGAGCTTCCAGATAACTGATGGAATGGAATGTGGCATTGGGCATCATCAGCAGTCCGCTGCCGATGAGAATCATGGACAGAAAGCTTCCGGCGAAAAGAAGCGAAGGGGAAACATTGATCCTGTTCAGGGCGCCCGACAGGTGATGTATTTGCGTGGCCATCAGCCCCAGCGCCCCGAGGATGAGGGCCTTCCGGCCGCCCAGCGCTCCGGTAATCCCGGACCAGGCGTCCGGTATCGCTTGGAGATTAACAAGCAGAATCAGAAAGACTGCGGCCAGAACCAGGACGCGGAACAGCACGGCAAACCATTTTGCGGTGCGAAAGGCCAGCGCTTCGATGAGCAACTTGGAGACAAACAATGAAGAGAGCAGAAGCAGGTAGGTCTGGTGTATGGCCAGATTGGCCGTCGCGGTTTTCCGGAAACCGAAATCAAAAAGGATCAGGCTGCAGAAAAGCAGCGTGGACAGGGCAAAGATAAAACCGGCGAACGCGGCAAGCGCCGATCCGGCTATATCCGCCCAATCGGATGCGACAAAGAATTTTTTAAACAGAGCTTCGTTGTTGAAATATCCCATGGGGTGAGCGTCCTTCCTTTTGGCGCTGCTCCGTTGCAATTTGTAGCACAGGTCTGGAAAATTAACAAGGGAAGGGAACCGGGCGGCGTTGGGGGAAAGGTCTTGAAAGATGAATCTTTTAAATATATTAGGAGAAGTTTACAGACGCCGGGGCGGAGATTCATGCGCCTCAGTTTTTTGCGGTTGCTTCCATCTTGCAGATGGCACCGGAACCTGCCGAAACAATCAGCGGAATCCCGCCGCCAGCGTGGAAAATACTTTTCTATGATATTTTAATGGTTTATGCTAAAAAACAGAGCCTGTTATAAGGATGTTGCGGCGGAG
>CAZBGE010000030.1:0-3051 GCA_964491435.1 uncultured Smithella sp. | reverse complement strand
CGGCGGAGGCTCTCCCGGTTACCGGCGCAAATGCGTTTATCGGTCATAAAGGAATTGAGGAACTGAAGATGGCGGCATACCGGTCGAAAATCTTTCCGCTTGATAACGGCTTGGAACTCGACGTGCGTGTCGATATTCCGGAAAAGCCGCGTTTTTGCGTTGTCGTCTGGCCGTGCATGGGGGGAGCGGCGCAGATGTATAAAATGCCGGTGGAGCGGTTTGTGAAATCTGGCTCTGCCTGTATTCTGTACAATCCGCGCGGTCATGGAAAATCAGCCGGTGAAATGGAAATTCCGAACGCGCTTGCCGATCTGAAAATAATTCTGGACAGGTTTATTCCGCCGGAGATCCCTTTACTGCTGGTTGGCCACAGCGCCGGGGCGAACGCGGTTTTGCAGTTCGGAGCCAGATTCCGCGCCCCGCGCTCCTATTTACTGGTTGCGCCGGTGCTGGATTCCCGTGAATCGCTTTTCTTCATGTACCGCAAGCATACAATTCGGGAATTTATTGATATTCTTTGCGCTCTGGCGGATGATGATTCCGTTGTGCGCGCCGTTTTGGCCGACGAGCAATGGCTGGTGGAAGACAGGTGGCGCAAGGAAGGTTACCGGGAGATTTTGGATGGCGTGCGGTCGCGCGCGCGGATCGGCACATTTCTGGAAAGGCTTTTCATTCCCGGGCACAACGCTTTTGCGGAACTGGCGGAAAACAGCAACCGATGTCTTATTTTGACGGCAAAAGAGGATTCCTGGTATCCGGCGGAAACAATCAGCCGCCTGGCCGCCGCCCACAATATCCGGATGAAAAATATCGCGGAAGCTCAAAACCATTTCTTTGCCGGCGGTTGGGACCGTGTCTGGGATGAAGCAATGAATCTGACTGCTGCAGGAAAAGCGGAGTAATATAAGATGTCCCTCTGAATTCTATTTCGTCATTAATCATTGATTAACGGTCTCAGAACATGGGTCGTTACTGCGAAAATAGAATCAAGGCAAAGCAAACAGCGCGCCTGAAGGTGAGCACAATATCAAAAGACGTAGTGCAGGTCTTCAGACCCGCGAATGACCACGGCGTGCCGGTTATTTTCATGCCCATGCGGCGTCACGAGGGACATGAGGGTTTCCCGCGCAGACGGGACTGGGACAGTGGGGCGTACAATCTTGATGTTTGCCCTTTAATCGTGTATTAGCTGTGATATTAAGGATGACGTATGACAAAACAAATGCCAACATTTGATTTACTCATGAATCCGCTCCTTGATGCATTATTTGCTCTTGGAGGCTCTGGATCAATTGATGAGATTTATGAAAAGGTTCTTGAGCAAGAAAATATTGATGAGTCAATATCATCTGTTCCTCACAATCCAGACAAAAGCAATCAAACAGAAGTTGCATATCGTCTGGCATGGGCAAGAACATATCTTAAAAAATATGGTTATCTTGAAAATTCCAGCAGGGGTGTATGGTCTCTAAGCCAACTGGCAAAAGAAAAGAAACATATTGAGCCACATGTGGTAGTCAAAGAAGTACGGGAAGCAGATAAGGCTGAATCAAAAATTAAAAACAAAAAAACAAAAAATGAAGAAATCGAGTTAGTTGATAATGATACGCCGGAGGCACAAGGATGGCGTGAAGAGCTATATCATCTTCTTACAAAAGAGATTTCCGCAGATGCTTTTGAAAGACTTACGCAACGTTTATTAAGGGAATCAGGTTTTGTTCAGGTAGAAGTAACGGGGCGTACGGGTGATGGTGGCATTGATGGAAAAGGTATTGCTAAAATTCATGGCTTCATGAGTTTTCACGTTATTTTCCAATGCAAGAAGTATCAAGGCTCTATATCAGCAAGTGATATTCGAGATTTTCGCGGCGCAATGGTCGGGCGCGCTGACAAAGGTTTATTTATAACCACAGGTACATTTACGCCAGCTGCTTTAAAAGAAGCAACACGTGACGGCGCGCCTCCCATTGATCTTGTAGATGGTGAGCAGTTGGCAGATAAATTAAAAGAATTTCAATTAGGTTTAAAAACCGAAATGATAGAAAAAGTCACCGTAGATAAAAAATGGTTTAAGAGTTTATAAAATTGGCTAACCCGTCGCTAAAGACGATCGACACGCCCCTGGAGTTACTCCGGCTTAGCTTTTCGTGAAGGGGAAAAAATGATAATTTCATTGTTCATACTAATACCATTCACAATTGCGACAGTATGTCTGTTTTTAAAATATGTCCCATCAAAGCAGAACAACAAAATGATGCAAGTAGTTAATTTTGCTATTGTAGTAATCGGTTTGCTCCTATGTGGAACAGTTTCGTTACGCTTTTATATTGTCATGGCGGGAGGGGTTGACGAAGGCTGGTGGCCAATTCTATCTGTTCTATGCTCATTGATCATTTTCCCTATAACTTTGATTGTTGGTGGTCTAATCAGGAATTTTTTCATATTTCCGTCGCCAAAGGTCACCAATGGAAAATGAATAAAGAACCTTGAGTAAGTCAAGCAAACCGACCGGAACATCGTTTTGAGAAAAACTGACTCGTTATTGGCCGGCTGGTTATTTCCAGCGTCAGGCTGGCATTGATAAAGGAGGTATACGCATGGATATGTGGAAGTTCTTTAATATCACGCATCGGGAGCACATACTCTGCAATCCGATGAGTCTGGAGAAACTTGAACAGCTTATCGCGCTTCTGTCTCTGAAACCAGGGGCGCGCGTGCTTGATATCGCCACGGGAAAGGGCGAGTTTCTCATCAGGCTGGCAGAACGGCACCGTCAAATAACGGGGACAGGGATTGATTTCTCCCCTTACTGCATTGCCGATGTCCGCAAGAAGCATCAGGAACGTGTTCCGGATGCCCAGCTCCATTTTCTGGAGATGGATGGGGCCGAGTATGTCCCGGAGATGTCAGAGAGCTTTGATCTGGCAGCCTGCATCGGTGCGAGTTGGATTTATGGCGGGCATCGGGGAACGTTGAACGCGCTCAAGAAGATGGCCGCCCCGGAAAGCTGGATCGTTGTGGGAGAGCCGTACTGGCGGCATGAACCGGAAA
>CAZBGE010000029.1:0-28200 GCA_964491435.1 uncultured Smithella sp. | reverse complement strand
CCGGCCTGGGACTGGCCACCGTTTATGGCATCGTCAAACAAAATGGCGGTTTTATTAATGTTTACAGCGAAAAAGGACGGGGAACGACCTTCCGGATCTACCTTCCCAGGCATGCAGGCAGGGCGGAGCAATTCCCGAAGGAAGAAAAGGTGCCCACCGTTTCAGGCGGAACGGTTGTGCTTTTGGTCGAAGACGAGCAGGCAATTCTGGAAATGACCGCCATGATGCTGGAACGCCTCGGTTATACGGTACTGGCGGCGAAAATGCCGGGCGAGGCTATCGCACTGGCCCAAATGCATACGGAAAAAATCCATCTCCTCATGACCGATGTGGTCATGCCCGAGATGAACGGCCGGGACCTGGCCAAGAATATTTTAACCCTCTATCCAGCCATCAAGCTTCTTTTTATGTCCGGTTACACAGCCGACGTCATCGCTCATCAGGGCGTGCTGGACGAAGGGGTGTCTTTCATCCAGAAACCATTTACAATAAGCGACCTGGCCGCCAAACTGCGTGAAACACTGGACACAACAAGGTAAATTTATTCCGTCCGCAACAAGCCGAAAACAAAGTAGTTCTTACTTTCCGTTCTCAAGTAATATCAAATACTTGTATGGAGAACAAATTTACCTTAGCCGGACGCGAGCTTGGCGTTTGAATGATCGCTTAAATTGTGTTAAACGCTTTCCAACAAGAACATCAAGATCGGTTTCGTGGCGGAGATTGGGCGGATGAGTGTCTATGAATACGTGGCATTGGATGAAAAAGGACGCGAACGGAAAGGCTTTGTGGACGCATCCGGCGCTTCAGCCGCCAGGCAGCAGTTGCGTGAAGAAGGAATTTATCCGGTTAAAATTTCTCAGGCGCGGGAAAAGAAAAGCTCCGCCCTGAGCGGCGCGCTGGAAATAGGTTTTTTGCAGAAGGTTTCCGCCAAGGAAGTGTCTATTTTCACCCGCCAGCTTTCCACATTGCTGGGTGCCGGCATTCCGCTGGTGCCGTCATTTTCCGTTCTCCTGGCGCAAACCCGGAATCCGCTTTTGCAGAAAATCCTGGCTCAAATCCGCGCGGATCTGAATGAAGGAAAAAGCCTGACCGCCGGCATGGAAAGCTTCCCACGCGTCTTTCCGCCATTTTACATCAATATGGTGAAAGCCGGCGAAGCATCCGGAACGATTAACCTGGTTTTGGAGCGCCTGGCTGATTTCAGCGAAAACCAGCAGGCGCTTTTGAGCAAAATCCGCTCATCCATGGCCTATCCGCTGATCATGCTGCTGGTTGGATCGCTGGTCATTTTCCTTCTGATGACCTTTGTCGTGCCCAAAATTACAGGAATATTCACGGATATGGAACAGACCCTGCCGCTGATCACGATTATTCTGATTGCCGTCAGCAATTTTCTCAAATCCTTCTGGTGGCTGATTTTTCTGCTCATTTTTGCCGGAATGGCTGCTTTTAAATATCTGACGGCGGGGACTGAGGCAGGCCGCCGTTTCTGGGATTCGGTCCGTCTGAAAGCGCCCGTCTGGGGCGCGGTGAATCTCAAAATCGCCATTGCGCGATTTTCGCGAACACTGGCAACGTTGCTGCAAAGCGGCGTTCCACTTTTGCCGGCCATGGAAATTGTCCGCAACGTGGTCAACAATATTTACATCGGCGAGATTATTTCACAAGCGACCAAAGAGGTGGAAGAAGGCCAGAGTCTGGCTGCGCCTCTGGCGGCAAGCGGCTTCTTTCCGCCGATGGTGACAGAAATGATCGCCGTCGGAGAGCAAAGCGGCTCGCTCGAAAAAATGCTCAACCGCATTGCGGCGGCGTATGAAACGGAAGCGCAGGCCGACGTGATGATCATGACTTCTCTGCTGGAACCGATTATGATTCTGGTAATGGGTCTGGCTGTCGGTTTTATTGTCATTTCGATTCTGCTGCCGATTTTTGAAATGAACCAGTTGGTAAGATAATGAAAAGAAGGGGCTGATGATGAGAAAATACGCAAAAGATAAAAACAGGCAAGGCGGTTTTACACTGATTGAGTTGATGGTGGTCATTATTATTTTAGGCGTGCTGGCCGGATTGATTATTCCCCGCGTCATGGGTCGTCCCGATGAGGCGCGGCAGGCCAAAGCAAAAATGCAGATTGAAAGCCTCGATTCGGCGTTAAAGCTTTATAAGCTGGACAATGGCGGCTACCCGACAACGGAACAAGGCCTGAAAGCTTTAGTGGAAGCGCCGACGGTTGGCAAACTCCCAAAAAACTGGCGGCAGGGCGGCTATCTGGAAAAAGGCAAGACGCCCAAGGACCCCTGGAACAACGAATTTGTTTATGTCAGTCCCGGCAGCCACGGCGATTTTGATCTGACCAGTTTGGGGGCCGACGGTGAACCTGGTGGAGAAGGTGTCGATAAAGACATTAACAATTGGGAAATTGAATAAACAAGGATTTACGCTGGTCGAGTTGATTGTCGTGATTGCGCTGGTCGGCGTCATTCTGGCGCTGGCCGCGCCCGCCACGCGGGACGCTCTGACCGTGAATACTCTCAAAAAGGCGTCGCGCCAGCTTATCGGCCTTACCCGCCAGCTGCGCACGGAGGCGGTGCGCAATCAGGTGGATTATATCCTCCATCTGGATATTCCCCAGGCAAGCTATTACGTCACCGAATACGGCATGACTCCGGAAAAACAGGAGGAAATCAAAAAAAGCGCCCAAAAGCTTCCTGACGGAATCGCCATTGCGGATATTGTCAACTGGAAAAACGAAAAGATAAAAGACGGCGTTGTTAAATGCAAATTCAGCTCAAGGAATATCGGTCCGCCTCTGGTTATTCATTTAAGCGAAGATGAAAATCGCATGACGCTGGTGGTGAATCCTTTTTTGGGAGTAACGGCTGTTTATGATCACTATGCCGAAATTTCTCCGGATGACGGATTGGGAAAAGATGACTCAAAATAATAAAATAAAAGCAATGCTTTCGCGAAAAGCCGGCTTTACGCTGATGGAAGTCATGATCGCCATGGCCATTCTGGCGATTGCGCTGCTGGCGGTCTTTCAGATGCAATCGCAGAGCATTTCCATGGCCGGCGAAGCGCGTTTCAAAACCACGGCGTCGCTTTTGGCCCAAAGTAAAATGGCCGACCTGGAAGCCGCTGAAACGCTCATCAGTCAAACCCAGAAAGGCGACTTTGCGCCGGACTACCCCGAATACGCCTGGACCACCCAGGTAACGGACACCCAAATCGCCAAACTCAAAAAAATTGAAGTCCATGTCTTTCGTAAAACGCCGTCCCGGGAAAACAATTATCAACTTGTGCTTTACAAAACAAGCGGGATGTAACTTATGTCTGACCGGCGGCAAATCCATTGTTCCCGTTCACGTGGCTTCACCCTTCTGGAAATTTTGATCGCCATCGCCATTCTAAGCATTGTCCTTTCGACAATCTATGCCGCTTACAGCGGAACACTCAGGGTTGTCAAGGAGTTGGATGACGACTTCCGCGCTTATGCCACGGCGCGTGTGACGCTGGACAGGCTGAACATGGATTTATCTTCGTTGCAGCGTTTCGGAGATGATTTTGTTCTGCAATCCGAAACAAGCACGATGGGCGATCGTGAATTCGGCTCTCTTGCTTTCTGGTCTGCAGCGCATCTGGTTTTTACGGAAGACGATTTTTCCAGTTCACCTTCGTCCATCGCCTATTTCGTCAAGGAAGATAAAAACGGCGGTTTTGCGCTCTGGCGTTCCGATACCGCTGGCGCCAGGCCATCCCTGGACAAGAACGCCAGTGGCGGAATCATCATCTGTCAGGACATTCAGGCCGTCAATTTTAAATTTTTCGACGAAAACGGCCGGGAATATAATTCCTGGGATACTGCATCTTCGTCAGAGACGCAAAAAGGCAAGCCCCCGGCGCTGGTTCAAATTGAACTGTTGCTGGCAAACGCAAGGGATGCCGAAAGGCCATACAAATTTACCACCAAGGTATTTCTTCCGGTGAAAAAATGAAGCGGTTTAACAAATTTTTACAAAATCAATCAGGCGTGGCATTGATTACCGTGATACTCATTATCAGCATCCTGGTAGCGGCCGCGCTGGAATTAAACCGGTCGTCACGCAGCGATGTCTATGCCGCATCCAATACCAGCGACGGGATAAAGCTCATTTTTATTGCAAAATCAGGATTTTATGGAGCGGCGGCTCTGCTGCTCAACGCCAAGAACGACTATGAAACACTGCGCGATGATTGGGCTCATGCAGAAAATTTGTCCGTCCAGTCCAAAACATTTTTTACCGACGGCCATTTTATTGTCAGGATTGAAGACGAACAGGGCAAAATTCCACTCAATAAACTTGTATCCGGCGGCGCGGTGGATGAAAACGTCAAAGAGATGCTGCTGCGGCTTTTACAGCAGCCGGAATTTAAACTGGAGGGAAGCAAGGCGGCGGAAATTGTGGACGCGATTATCGACTGGGTGGATGATAACGGAGAGATTACCGGCATGGGCGCGGAAAGCTCCTATTACGCTTCACTGACTCCACCCTATTCCGCAAAAAATGCTCCCTTGGATTGCATTGAGGAATTGCTTATGATAAGAGGAATTACTCCTGAACTCTTTTCCGGAACGAATGAAAAACCCGGCTTGGGGCGATTTGTGACCATTTACGGCACAGGAGTTATCAGCATCAACACAGCGCCCAAAATGGTTTTACGCGCCCTTTCATCAGATATTACGGTGGAATTGGCTGATAAAATGGATGAATATCGAAGACAGGGCGGCCATGAGCTGTCTTCCGTTGATTGGTATAAAAAGGTTTCCGGCATGGCGGGCGTAACAATAAAACCGGAGTTAATAGAAGTGGCCAAAAGCAATTTCTTCAGCATTTCCGCAACTGGCGTTCTTGGTAAAATGGAGCAGCGCATCAGCGCCGTTATGCAAAGATCGCCCTTCCAGATCATACATTGGAGGCAGGATTAATGCCGGAAACAATTCTTGGGCTGGACATCGGGATGAGCGCCGTCAAAGCCGTTTTGGCGAATTCCAGAGGCCGCGCGGACGTCTTCATTCTTGCCGCGGAAACCGTGAAAATGGAAAACGGCCTTGATCTGGAAACTGCCATAACAAAGATCGCCGAAACAATCCTGCCCCTGGCCTCTTCGAAGGTCCGCTGTGTGGTAACCCTGCCTCCTGCGGATGTCATGTTTCGTCAAGTCCAACTACCGTTCCATGATGACGGCAAAATCAAAAAAACCCTGTCTTTTGAACTGGAACCGCTCCTGCCCGTGCCCATCGAAGAAGTCGTCATCGATTATCTGCGTCTTCCCGATGCAAAACTGCTGGCGGCGGTTTGCGGAAAAGAAAGAATCCGGAAAGTCATCACAGCGGTCGAAGCGCATTTAGGAAAGGTCATCGTCATCGACATCGGCGCATCGGCGCTGGTGTCGCCGTTTCTGGCGCAAAAAGCGCTCACCGGATCAGGACTGGCGCTGGATATCGGCGCATCTTCCACCAGCGCGGCGTTTTATGAGGATCATGCGCTGCTTCAGATACGCTCTTTTAACTTTGGCGGAGACACAATCACCAGCGCTCTGTCCGGTGATTTGTCCTGTGATGCAATAAAGGCGGAGCAGATTAAAATCGCAGGCGCGGATACCGCAAAAACGGATGGCGCCATGGCCGCCTGCCGCGAATTTTGCGTGGCGCTGGCTAATACGGTGGAATTTCTGCGGCTTAATGATATCTTAAAGAGCGCACCCGTCCAGATCATGCTCACTGGAGGAGGATCGTTATTTAAGCCGCTCGGCGATGAACTGGCTCAAAAATTCGGCGCCGCCGTAACCGTCGCCGATTTCAGCAAGTCCGGACGGCTGGAAATCAGCGAAAAACTGCAAGGGCGCTATTCGCCGCCCGTCATGAATACGGCGCTCGCCGCCGTGAAGCGCTCATCTCTCCCCGGCAAATCCTTTAATTTCCGTCAGGGGGAATTTGCCATGAAAAGCGTCCCCAGCGATATAAAAACACAACTGCTGCGGGGAGCGATCATCGCGGTAATTCTGGCGCTTCTGACAGCGGTTGATCTGTTCTTGGGTTATCGATGGCAGGCCTCGCAGACCGCCGGCCTGAAAAAGCAAATCACCGCTATTTTCAATAAACATTATCCCCCGTCCGCGGCAATGGTTGATCCGCTGCAACAGTTAAGAACAAAGCTTGAGGATGACCGGAAAATGTATGGCATGGACAACAGCGCCTCAGAAGTCACCACGCTGGAAATCTTGAAAGACCTGTCGGATTTGATTCCGCCCGCCCTGGATGTCATCGTCACCCACGTGCATTATGAAAACCGGAACTTATTGCTCAAGGGCGAGGCAAAAAAAATGGACGACGTCACCGATGTGAAAAACGGTCTTTTGAAGTCGAAATTTTTTAAAAATGTCGCGATCGGCGCCACGGCTCTGGCCAAGGAAGGCGATAAAGTGAATTTTGATTTGAGAATTGAACTGCGATGATCAGAGATTCCTGGACAAAATTGGACGCCAAACAACGTTATCTTGTCATTGGCTGCGCGGTTTTTGTATTGCTGGCCCTGGCGCTGGATCTTGTCGTGCTGCCGTTCTGGAATGCAACCGCCAAAATGAAGAAAACCAACGCCAGCAACGTGAAAAAACTTGCGGAAATGAAAAAAATCGACGCTGAATTCGCCGTTCAGGACGCTAAAATTTCCCGGATTAAAAATGCCATCGCCTCACGGCGCGCTGATTTCACACTGTTTTCCTATCTGGGAAAAAAGGCGGTTTCGGCCGGCGTCAAAGGCGCCATCAAGCAGATGAACTCCATGCAAGGCGCCAGGTCTGCATCCTTTGAGGAAACGCTGATCGACATGAAACTGGAAAAAATAACGATCAAGCAGCTTGAGGACTTTTTATATCAAATCGAATCGCCCGCGGAACTGATCAAAATAAAAAGAATCACGATCAATAAAATGAAGGAAAGCCCGGATTACTTAAGCGCCCAGCTCTTGATCGCCTCTTATACGCCGGCCTCTCCGGAAGCGGGAGGACCATAAGAGCCATGCGCTTTTTAAAGAATAAGTTCCTTTGGTTAACCGTTTATGCGATTGTCATCACCGGCGTTTTTCTATATATTCTTTTCCCTTCCCCGCTGGTTTTGCAGTGTCTAAAAAACGCCGCTTTTTCCTCCGGCTGGATTTTAGAGGCCGGGACATTGCATCCCTCATTGCCTTTGGGTATGAAACTGAAAGATTTAACGGTCAGTTCCGTGGAAAAGCCCGCCGACGCCATTTTTCATGGCCGGTTGCTCGATTTACAGTTCAGCCCCCTCTCCATTTTCCGTGAACGCAAAACACTCTATTTTAGCGGCAAGGCATATGGCGGCAGTTTTGACGGAAACGCGGGATTCGCCTGGTCCAACCGGAGATATGCACCCGCCGAAGGAAAAATTAATTTTCAAAACATTGACTTGGCCCGCTGCAACTCGCACGCCTTCACCTTACTCAAAGGCATGACGGGCCAGGCGCGGGGCTCTGCATTTTATATCAGGAACGACGCAACAAATACCCCCCCGGCCGGAAAATTATCCCTCCACCTGCAACAGGGCGCCTACCATCTTCCGGAATCTTTCCTGGGGTTTAGCCGTATCGAGTTCGACCGGGGAGAAATTCAGGCGCAATTGAAAAACAGCGTCCTCAAACTGGAAAAGTTTGATATTTACGGAATACAGGTGAATTGCTTTTTAAACGGCGATATTCAGCTTGCGGACCGGATGACCGAAAGCCGGCTTAACTTAAAAGGCGTGCTGGAAATCGCCGGCAAAAACAAAATCAAGATGAACATTACCATCGGCGGAACGCTGGCAAGCCCGTCATTCCGCTATATTTAGAAAGACGGAACAGAGGTAGCGCCCAGGAAAAGCATGAAGAATAAGTGGATCAATATCGTTCGGTTGATGAGAAACCAATGGAACAGGCTTCCCGGCGTTCCGGCCGATTTGTCATCGCTGGCGGACGCCGCCAAGCCCCTGCTGATTGTCTGCGCCGTGACCTTGGCGTCTTTCCTGCTGGTGGATATCTTTTACAAGATCGCGGGTTTCCAAATCGCCCGTCATCCGTCCTATGAAAAGAGTCCCTTGGCGGCAGTCGCTTCATTCCAGGAACAATGGCATCCCGCCGAGCGCTATCATGTCATCACGCAGCGCAATTTGCTTCAAACGACGCTCAAAGCCATCATCGATAAAAACGCAGGCGGGCTGCCTGGTCCGCGTGACGAATACACGGCCTTTGATTTAAAGGGAACGATCGCCATTAATCAATCCATGGGATATGCCATCGTTGAAGAAAAGGGCAAGGGCAAGCAGAAGCTTTACCGTTTGGGAGAAATGATCGGTTCGGCCAAGCTGGTTCGTGTCACCCGCAGTACGGCTGTTCTGGCGGATGGAGAAAAAGAATTTGTGATGAAGATTAAGGAAAGCGCTGAAGGAATTCCGGGACGTTCCGGAAGAGACATCACCCTCAGCAAACAGACGGTAACCGAAGGACTGGGAGATTTAAAATCCATTATGAGTCAGGCGATCGTCCGTCCTTTCTTTCATGAAGGCGCGCAACAGGGTTATGTTGTCTCCAATATCGTTCCCGGAAGCCTCTACCAAAAGCTCGGCTTGCAGAACGGCGATGTCGTCATGGACGTCAATAATAAGAAACTGGAAAGCGCCGACGATATTTTGCAGCTGGTCAACGTGATGCAGGACGGTGAAAGCGTATCCATCAATTTGATGCGGGGCGGGAAGAAAGAAAGCGTCAATTATACTTTTCATTAGCAACCGCCCCGGAGGGCTGATTTGCATGTATGCTGATTATTTTGGTTTAAGAGAAAATCCATTCAAACTGTCGCCTGAACCAGGCTATCTGTTTTTAAGCGAACAGCATCGCGACGCTCTGAATTACCTGATATACGGCATCAAGGAGAAGAAAGGCTTTGTCCTGATTTCCGGCGGCATCGGCACGGGAAAAACCACCATCTGCCGGACACTGCTGAATTTATTGGATGATAAAATAGAAACCGCCCTGATCTTCAATACGGGAATTTCCGATGTCGAGCTTTTGGATGAGATCATCCAGGAATTCGGCATTGCCCTGCCGCAGAAGGCGGAAACAAAAAAAGGCTATGTTGACGCTTTAAACCGGTTTCTGCTGCAAAATTTTTCAGCTGGAAAAACAGCCGTGCTGGTGATTGATGAGGCGCAGAACCTTTCACATGGCGTTCTGGAACAGATTCGCATGCTTTCTAACCTGGAAACCGAAAAAGAAAAGCTGCTGCAAATAATCTTAATCGGCCAGCCGGAAATTAAAGACACGCTGCTCAAGCCAGCCCTCAGGCAATTAAACGAAAGAATTACCGTTCGTTATGACTTGAAACCATTATCCGCAAACGAAGCGGTCGCCTATATTGAACATCGCCTGGGCGTTGCCGGCGGACCGGGAAGAATCCAATTCACCAAAGGCGCTTATCGTCTGGCGCATGATTATTCTGAGGGAATTCCACGCCGGATTAACGCGCTTTGCGATCGGGCGCTGCTGATTGCCTATACCAAAAATCTCGTCAGGATTGATCGTAAAATTATCCGTTTTGCAGCAAAGGATATTGGCAGCGAATATTTCCAAAAGACCACCAGCATTGGAAGAAAATGGTGGTCGCGCCTGACGGCTTAAACGCCGCCGGAATTTCTTGACCAGTGGGGAGTTATGAGTTACATAAACGACGCATTGCACAAAATACAGAAGGAAAAGGAATCTTCCTACGCTCTTTACGAAGACATTGTTTCGACCGCGGTTAAAAAACCTGAAGCAGGAAACAGGAAGATTTTAGCCGCCGGGATCCTCGCCGTTTTATGCATCGCCGCAGGCGCCGCCGCCTGGCGTTATTGGCCTTTCGATCCTGAAGCATCCGGAGGCATGACGTTTGCTCAGGGTCCGGGCGCCTTGGCGGATGTTGCCGTCCCTCTTCCCCCGGAAGCTGAAAAGACGCAGGCAACAAACAAAGATCCGGTCCCTGAGGATCATGTCAAGAAGAAAAATAGTGTCGTTTCAGGCCAGAAAATGAATCTGAACGCATCGCCCCAACCGGCCGCAAACGATGGGGAAAACGTCTTTGAGCAGGCGATCCGGAAGCAGCGCCAGGGAAAATTGGAAGAAGCCAAGGAACTTTATAAGAAGGTTATTCGAAAGGAACCACGCCATTTCCAGGCATTGAATAATCTGGGCGTGGTTTATTTGAAATTGAAAACATACAAATGGGCGATTGTCCGTTTTAACGACGCCATCGACGTAAAACATGATTATGTTGACGCCCATTATAACCTGGCATGTCTTTACGCGCAAAAAAATGATAGACAGCAAAGTCTTTTTTACCTGAAAAATGCGGTGCATCTTAATCCGGAAGTCAGGCAGTGGGCGGCGCAGGACGATGATTTAAAAAATCTCGCCGATCTGCCCGAGTTCAATAAAATAGTGCAGGCAAGGGATCAGTAAAATGGCATTCATAAGGAACCACATGGGAAAGTTGATATTACACCTGGCCCTGGCGGCGGTTTTGGCGGCGGGTGCGATAAAGCCAGGCTGGACCGCTCGTATTGATGAAGGCACACCCGGAAAACCGGCGTCAACCGCGACTCAGCCCATGGCGCCGCCATCCGGACTGAAAGAAAAATCCGCCGCGGAGACGCAGGACAAGAAACCAGCAACAGCTCCACCACCGGCCTCCGTCGCGCCTGAAAAGACGGAGACAGTTGCCGCCTCCCCCAAAACTTCCGCTGACGCCAATTCTCTTCAGAAAGTCCCTCCCTCGGAAATGGAAACAGTGCTGCTGAAAGCGCTGAAGGTCAAAAAAGACACAGTGCAGCAGGCGCCATCCATCCGGCAGGAAACCATTTTACGTAAGGCGGAAGACAAGCACGCCAAGGAAAAACATAACGCCGGAAAGACCGCCGGCAAATACGTGACGCTGGACTTTGATAACGTCAATATTGAAGTTTTTGTCAAATTCATCAGCGAATTGACGGGTAAAAATTTCATCATTGATGAAAAAGTCAAAGGCAAGGTCACAATCCTTTCCCCCAGAAAGATTCCGCTTTCCGACGTCTACAAAGTATTCCTGTCCGTTCTGGAAATTAACGGTTTCGCCACGGTTCCCGTGGGAGATTTGATCAAGATCGTTCCATCGGCGGTTGCGCGGGAAAAGAGTCTGGAAACAAGATACAAAAAGGAGGATTCCGATTCAGACGACAGAATGGTCACCCAGATTATCACCCTGGAACGGGCTAATCCCGATGAAGTCAAACGCGTGCTGGATCCAATCATTCCCCGAACCAGTTCGGTGCTTTCCTATCCGCCCTCGGGCATTCTGATCATTACCGATTACCTGTCCAACATCAGGCGGCTGCAGGACATTGTCAAAGCGCTGGATGTGGAAGGCGCGGGCGAACAGATTACCTACCTGCCCCTGCAAAACGCCTCAGCTTCGGAAGTGGTCAAATCCCTGACCAATATCTTTCAGCAGCGCCGCCCCAACGTCATGCCGATTCGCATGGTGGCGGATCCCCGGACCAATTCCATGATCATTCTGGCCACGGTTGGCGATACGGAAACTGTTCGTAAACTGGTGGCGATGATGGACAAGGACGTGCCCCGCGGCGAGTCCAATATTCAGGTCTATCGCCTGCAAAACAGCATCGCCGAGGATCTGGCCAAGGTGCTCAACAACATCATTAAAGATACGGGCGGCGCAAGCGGCGCCGGCGCCGCGACGGCGAAAACCGGCGCGCCGGTTGTGTCCAAAAACGTGCAAATCGTGCCAGATAAAGCTACCAATACGCTGGTGATCATGGCCGAACGCGAAGACTATAAAATTCTGGAAAGCATTATCAAACAGCTCGATGTGGCGCGGCCGATGGTTTATATTGAAGCGCTGATTATGGAAGTGAAAGCCAACAAAGATTTCAAGCTGGGTGTGGAGTGGAGCGGCGTAAGAGAAACCGGTTCGGTAAACGACACGCCTCTCGGATCTTTTGTCAGTTCCGGCACAGGCGTAATCTCCAGCATCAAAACCGCCTCCGACGGCACAAATACTTTGCTGACCCTTCCCAGCGGTTTTTCCATGGGCATTATCGGCGCGGGAATTAAAATCGGCGATGTCATTTTTCCCAATATCGGGGCCATGGTCCAAGCATACAAATATGACTCCGATGTATCCATTCTTTCCACACCCCAGCTTTTAACCCTGGATAACGAGGAAGCGGAAATCAATGTCGGCGAAAACGTGCCTTACCTGACCAAACAGGACACAACCAGTTCGACCACTTCCATTAATTACAACAGTTATGAATATAAAGATGTCGGCGTCATTCTGAATATTACGCCGCACATCAATCATGAAGATTTTGTGCGCCTGAAAATATCTCAGCAGGTTACAAAAGTGAAATCCGGAGCGGACAAAGCCATGCCGACGACGCTGAAAAGAACAGCTAAAACGACCGTTGTCGTCAAAGACAACGACACGGTCGTCATCGCCGGCCTGGTCGGCGACAGCACGGATGACAGCACCAATAAAGTTCCCCTGCTGGGCGATATTCCTCTGCTCGGCTGGTTATTCAAGGCCAAAACCGTGAGCCGGGAAAAAACAAATCTGTATGTCTTTCTTACCCCGCATATCGTTCGCACCCAGAAGGACGCCGCTAAACTTTACGAGGAAAAGAGAGCTTCCATGGGTGAAGTGGTTGAAGGCATCATCAAATTAAATGAAAGAAAGCAGGAACAGTATCCTGTCGTCATCAAAAAGCCCGCTGGAAACGACGCGCGGCTTAATCCCTAGCCCGTCAGAGGCAGTGTTGCTTATGTCCACGATTCTGAAATCATTGCATGTTTCCCAGGTTTGTGATCAAATAGCCGTCCCTGAAGAAAATAAAACATCTTCTCTTGATGAAAGATTGCTGGCCGCGGATGTTCCCCCCGAGATCATCGCCGAAGCTCGTCAAACGAAAAACAAAGGGGGCATAGGCTTTTTCGATCTGTTGATCCGTAAAAAAGCCATCAATGAAACCCTTCTTTTGAGCATCTTGTCCGAGCATTTCAGCATGCCCTTCTGGCCGGAACTGCCAATGGAAAGCATCAATATTGATTTTACGCAAAATGTCCCGATCGCCTACTTGAAAAAACATAAGATTGTGCCGGTCATTACCTCCGAGTCCCGGGTGATCGCCATGAATGATCCCGTCAATTTTCAGCCCGCTGATGATCTGCGCCTTCTTTTGCGGATGCCGGATCTGCCGGTTGTTTTGGCGTCACAGGACGCGATTACGGCCGCCATTAATCTGGCCTATGACATGAGCCGCTCCTCCGCCAAGGATTATTTTGAAGAAATCAACGAAACGACGGCCGATGATCTGATTTCGGAAATCAGCGAAACCGCCGATCTGCTTGATGAAACCAGCGATGCACCGATCATCAAACTGGTAAACCTGCTGGTGGCCGGAGCGATTAAAGACCGGGCCAGCGATATTCATGTTGAACCATATTCCGGCAAACTGAACATCCGCTACCGCATCGACGGCATTTTATACGACATATTAAGGCTGCCGCGACGGATCCAGTCGCCGCTGACCTCCCGCTTGAAGATTATGGCAAAGCTCAATATCGCCGAAAAGCGCCTGCCGCAGGACGGACGGATCGAATTAAAAATCGCCGACCGCCTGGTCGATGTCCGCGTTTCCGTTCTGCCCACGGCTTTCGGCGAGCGGGTTGTCCTGCGCCTGCTGGATAAATCCGCCGACATTCTCATGCTGTCGGATCTGGGAATGCACGATGACCGCATCAGCATGCTCAACCGCCTGATTAAATCGCCATACGGCATCATTCTGGTCACCGGCCCCACCGGCAGCGGCAAAACCACAACCTTGTACGCGGCTCTCTCCACCATCAACCGGCCGGAAATAAATATCATTACTATTGAAGATCCGATTGAATATCAGATGGACGGAGTCGGACAGATTCAGGTCAATCCTAAAATCGATCTGACTTTCGCCGCCGGACTTCGTTCCATCGTCCGCCAGGACCCGGATGTCATCCTCATCGGAGAAATCCGCGACCGGGAAACGGCCGAAATCGCCATCCAATCTTCCCTGACCGGCCATCTGGTTTTCTCGACGCTCCATACCAATGACGCAGCCAGTGCAGTAACTCGTTTGATTGACATGGGGATTGAACCATTCCTGGTAACCTCTTCCGTTGTGGCGATAATTGCGCAACGGCTGGTCCGCGTCCTATGTCCGCATTGCAAAGAAGTTTATACCCCCGATGAAGACACCCTGTACAATCTGGGGCTCAGTCCGGCAGTTTTAAGGAACAATACATTTTACCGCAAAAAAGGCTGTAATCTCTGCATGCAGACGGGTTTTCGCGGACGGTCGGCAATTTTTGAAATTCTCATCGTGGACGACAATATTCGCAAACTGGTGCTGAAAACATCCGACGCTAATCAAATCAGCGAGTTGGCCATCAAACAGGGAATGATTACACTTCAGCAGGATGGCATTCAGAAAGTGCTTGCCGGCGTCACCACAACCGAGGAAGTGCTGCGAGTGACAAGGTCGCTCAACCGCAAGGAAGATATTGTCCAGGAAGCATAACTCGTCTCATCTTTATTTTACTTGTTAAAAAAACCATAAAAAAATCCTCGCCTTTCGGCGGGGATTTTTTTATGGTTTGGAACAATCGGATATGACTCCGAAAAAAGTGGCTACATTGACTTGCTCATGAGTTCTATCAACTTGCTCAATGCGCCGATGTCCACCGTCACGCCATTAATAACAGCCTTTCCCGTCACATTCATTTTACCCTGATTTAATTGTCCGACGCCAATGCCAATAACAACATCTTGAAGTTCCATGACGGTTACTTGGCCGCTGCCTGATGTTAACGTCAACCCCTGGCCATCTGAATCAAGTCCCAGCGTGATCTGGCTTTTCAAAATATTGTACCCCACATTGAACACAAGGGTGCCGTCCACCAGAGTTGTTGAATTTTCAACTGTCATAGGCTTCTTGTTAAATACGGCGATCAACTTGACTTTAGGCGTCCACTTCTCAACCACAACCGTGACATATAGGATAACGCCTTCTTCACTGTAAATCTCAAGCTTTTGCCCTTTCAATGCATTTTTCAATTTTGTTGATGTCACAATACTCTTTAACACAGAGGTATTTGAGGTCAAATCACCGGCAATGGAACCGAGTGTGATAGCGGCAATATCCTGATTGCTCTGGCTTGTAAGGTCGGCGCTTGACACAGGTCCAGAAAAAGTAAAAAGACACACAAACACGACCAAACACGATAATAATTTTTTCATTTAAATTCCTCCCTTTTTAATTGTTTAAATTGCATTGTTTTGCCGCAAAATAAAAATAATCTATTCCTGCTTTGTAGAAACCAAAAGGCAATTTGATAGCCAGCATGATTTGTGCCAATTTCCGGACAAGGCTTTACGTTCTATTCAAGTAGTGAAAATGCAAAACAAATTTTACAATCAAGAAATAACCGGAATACGACATGAGGCATTTAGGCCCCAAATATCACAAAACACCCTTTAGGATAGAGGGGTTTTTATGCCCCATATAACGGGGCATAAAATGAACAACAAAGACAGGACGATAGAAGAGATAATCATGAAAAGCCTTGGTATTTATTCAATATTGTCTTTCTTAGTATTATTGACAACAAGTTCTTTCGCCTCGGCAATCGCTTTTTCAATTGCGCCGATAATATCAGGCTTGATGTCGAAATAGAAACCGTTATCCGCACAGTTTTTTTTGGTTTTTTTTATCTCCACCATAAGCGGCGCAGGTATGCTGACCCTGAGCAGCACATTCTTAAATTTTTGTTTCTCCTCTTTTTTCAGAACAGCCATATCTTCCTCCCGTAAATCAATAAATTGAATAGAGCATACCTGATAATTAAGAAACTTGTCAAGAATAAATGCGCTTATTGTAACATTAATATATGCTTTTTATTATGCTTTTATTTTTGCTTTTTTTATTGACATCGCTTAAAGCATCAGATATAAGACTCACAGGCAAGCACAAAAACCGGATAAGGAGATTAAAATGAAAACAATAAATGTGTTAATGATTCAGCCAAGAACGCCGCAAACGTTCTGGAGCCACGACAGCGCATCCAAGTCAGCCGGTTTCAAAACGGTTATGCCTCCCCTGGGTCTAATGACCGTTGCGGCCATGCTTCCTAAAAATTATCACATCACATTAGTTGACCTGAATGTTCGCGAAATGGATACCAAGGACGTGGAGCAAAGCGATATCGTATTTCTCACGGGCATGTGGATACACAGGGAATCTTTTTTAACGGTTCTCAACATATGTCACTCTCTAGGAAAAACGATTGTCGCGGGGGGGCCTTTTGTCCAGTCAGCCTTCGGCAGGCCGGGACAGGATTATCTGGAATCGGAGAAAATCGATCATCTGATTATTTATGAAGCCGAAAACAATCTTCCCCGGTTCTTGAAAGACTTCGAAGAAGGCCGCGCGGTAAAAGTATATGACAATAAAGAAAAACCGCCCCTCGCGCTTACTCCGCCGCCGCGTTTTGACCTGATTAACCCATATGATTATGCGTCAATGGCCCTTCAGTTTTCCCGCGGATGCCCGTTCAACTGTGAGTTTTGCGACATTGTCCAAATGTTCGGCCGCGTACCGCGCACCAAAACTCCGGAACAGTTCATGCGGGAAATTGACGCCCTTTACGCGACGGGATATCGTGGACGCCTTTTTATCGTTGACGACAACTTCATCGCCAACAGAAAGGCCGTCAAAGAGATGCTCCGTCTATTGGCTGACTGGCAGCAACAACGAAAGTATCCTTATATGTTGTTCACTGAAGCGAGCATTGATCTGGCCAAAGACGGAGAACTCCTCGATCTGATGGCGAAATCAGGATTTACGTCTGTTTTTATCGGCATTGAATCACCAGACACGGACACTCTCCGCGCGACGAAAAAAAACCAGAATGCATCCTGCAACATGGATTCCGCCATAGAGAAGATCCAGAGAGCAGGCATGGAGGTCATGGGTGGATTTATTTTCGGATTTGATACTGATTCAGATGATGTCTTCGACCGCCAAATTGAATTCATCAACCGCAACGGCATCGCCCAGAGCATGACCGGGCTGCTTGCCGCCATGCCGAATACCGACCTCTATAAAAGGCTGGAACGGGAAGGAAGGCTTCTTAAACAGGAAAACCCGCACAGCGGCGACAATGTTGATACAACGCTCAACTTTGTCCCCAAAATGCCCGCGGAAAAACTGATTGAAGGATATAAGCGCGTTATTGCAAATACTTATACGCCCAAAAACTATTTCGCCCGCGCGTTGACACTTGTCGGCAGACTTCCGGACATGAAAATATCGGAACTACCCCGGATGGAACCGTGGAAAAGAAAATTGACAATGGCCAAATTGGCCAGTTATCCCCACAAAGGAAGAATTATTTCCGAGCTGGCAAGGCTTTTCTGTTCTTCATTCGGCATCCATGCTTTATGGTTTATCATCAGATCGTTAAGATTCGGATTTTTCGCCATACCCGTTGCCGTTGAGTTGGTCTTCCGGGGGCGTCATTATATCAGTGTTGCAGAAAGAATCGCCAACACTGCTGAAAAACCTGCGTCAGATCGCGTTCCGGGTAGAATAAAAGAAGCCCTGCGTCTCCAACCGCTGGGTACAACACAGCCATGATGCATAAAACTCATAGATGACGGGATGCAATTAATAAATATTGACATTATAACAGATAACCTGCCCTGCTCACACCGCAGCGCGGGTTATCTGTAAAGAGGCGTAGAAAGGCCCCTGCGCTCTTATCAAACAACCTTAATTTTCCAGGCAGTATCTCTCAATTTCATCGGCGACCTTTTTGGCGAAGGCCACCGCCTCGACAACCGTTTTCGGACCGGTCACGATATCGCCTGCGGCGAATACGCCTTTTGACGACGTATGCCCGTTTGCATCGGCTTCCACAAGACCGCGTTGCGTTTTTGAAACGTTGCTCTCTTTCGTCACCGCGCCCTGTGGCCCTTGGCCGATGGCAACGATAATCGAATCGGCAGGGATTTCGGTGATGCGGCTGAAATCTTCCTCGTAGATCGCTCCGTCCCCCGTTTTTTCAACTGTCACGGCGACACACTTCACGTTATTCTCTTCGAGTTTGAAAGCCTGCTGGAGGTGAACAAACCTGATGCCTTCATTAACCGCCTCAGCGATTTCATGTTTATTGCCAGTCATTGCTTCTTCCGGCAGACTGTTGATGATCGTGACGACGCCACCAGCCTCCATGCGGCGAACCGCGATTCTTGCGGCGTCAACAGCAACGTTGCCCGCGCCCACAATTACGACGTTTTTGCCCAGGCGGTAAACTTCAGGGCTTTTGAGGTAATCGATGGCGTAGTAAACATTGCCCAGGGTTTCGCCCAGCAAGCCAAGTTTATTGGGCTTGGGCGTGCCAGCAGCAATGAATACTGCCTTGTAGCCATCAATGAACATGTCATCCAGAGTGATAGCGGAACCGATAAACGTGTTCGGCTTAACCTGAACTCCCAGTTTAAACAGAATGGTTTCGTATTTTTCGACGATGCTCCTGGGAAGCCGGAATTCGGGAATTCCGTATCGTAAAACGCCGCCTATTTTGTCGCGAGCTTCCATCAGCGTCACCCTGAAACCCTTTAAAGACAGCAGAATGCTCATCGTCATGCCGGCGGGCCCGGAACCTACTACCGCAACACGAATATTATTCTTTTTGATGGCGGGAGGCTCGTACTCATCAAGATAATTCCCCGATAAATACCGTTCGATTTTGAAAAATTCCACCGGATCCGATTTTTTGCCCAGTACGCAATGACCATAGCAGTTGCGCTCATGAGGGCAGACGATGGAAGTTATCGCCGAAAGAGGATTGTTGGCGAACAGCATTTCGGACGCTTCACGTTCTTTCTCCTCTTCAAAAAGCCTCATAACGTCGGGCACCGGCGTAGAAACGGGGCAGTTTTTCCGGCACTGGGGAACCTTGCATTTCAAGCAGCGGGATGATATTTCTTTCAGCAACGTAAGCGTATCCTCCATAAATTAGTGAGTTCCTATTAATACAAAGCCCCGGCGGTTTCAAGCGCGATTATGAATGAACGGCGGATTACCCTCTGAAATATTCCGCCTGAAAACGCCGATGGTTTTCCTTTTCTCTTGACAGAATTCTTCCACCCTTCTATCGTCACACATGCATGACGCCTCATGCGAACCAACAATAAGCAATGCCGTCCCTGCGCGGCGGAAAGAACGGAAAACATGTACAATAGAAGCGTTAATCAAAATGCCGCCGCCAACAATCAGATCCGCCGTAAAACGGCCTTCGGCAACAGGGGCGGCTTCTATTTTCACCTGCAAAAACTGCCGCTTATTTTACTGCTGTTCCTCCTGCTGCCCGTTTCCTCCATGGCCGAAAACAATGTCAGCTGCAACCGTCTGCCCATGCTGGTGGATGTATTTCTGGCGAACCATTATGCGATGAAAAGCATGACGCCCGAAATTCAGACGCAAGCCATTGAGCAGATGCTCAAGAGCCTTGATCCCTCGAAGACGCTGCTTTACGAGTCCGATCGTGAAAAGCTCCGTCCGGTTCTGCAAAGCGTCTTCACCGGCATGCAATCGGGAGATTGTAAGCAGCTTCGACCGGTTTACGACATGCTTGTCGCGCGGGCCAAGGAAAACGAAACCGTCGTCAAAAATCTTCTCGGATCCGATTTCCGAATGGACGATACGGCGGAGTTGAATATTGATGTCAGCAAACGTCCATCCATAAAGACGGCGGACCAGAAGCGGGAACTCCTGAGAAAAATTCTTCAATTCCAAATCGATAACACCCTGCTGACCGGCGTCGATTTGGCGGAAGCCAAAAAGCAGCAGATTCACCGCTATGAATTGCAAACGATGCGGGTAATCGAGCACAATCCGGAAAAGCTCATTAAAAGCGTCGCCAATGCTTTCGCCATGGCCCTGGATCCGCACACCAGCTACCTGTCCCCCGAAAACATGGAGGACATCAAAATTCAAATGCAGCTTTCCCTAGAGGGAATCGGCGCCGTGCTCAGCAGCGACAACGGCTTCACCGTGATCGAAGAGTTGATTCCGGGCGGAGGCGCGGAACGATCGGGAATGCTGAAACCGAAGGACAAGATCATTGCCGTAGCCCAGAAAGGGAAAAAGCCGGTCAATGTCATCGACATGGACCTGCGCGACGTCATCAAGATGATCCGCGGCAATAAGGGAACGGAAGTCACCCTGACCATCCTACGTCAGGCAAAACAAACCGATCGCTTCAACATCACCATTCTGCGCGATAAAATCAACATCAAGGAGCAAGCGGCCAAGATCACCTACGAAACACGTATGGTAAAAGGCAAAAAATACCGCTTCGGCGTCATCGAACTTCCATCATTTTACGGCGACGAAAAGGAAAATAAATCATGCTATGAAGATGTGAAAAACCTCCTGGCCGAAGCGCGTAAACAGCATGTTGGCGGAATTGTTCTGGATCTGTCAAAAAACGGTGGAGGGCTGCTGGATGAGGCGGTGCAGCTGGCCGGCCTTTTCATCGGCGACGGCGGAATAGTGGCAGTTAAGGACAGCCGCAAAAAAGTGATGATTCTCGCCAACGGCTCAAACGGATCGGAGGATGAAAACGGCGGACGTAAAGTCATCGCGTTCCCGGCAGAAAATCCCCGCGCAATTTATACAGGACCCCTCGTCGTGCTGACAAGCCGTCTCAGCGCATCGGCCAGTGAAATTGTGGCGGGCGCTCTGAAAGACTATCATCGCGCCGTCATTGTCGGTCAGGACCACACCTTTGGCAAGGGGTCCGTACAAACACTCATTCCCCTTCCCTGGAATCTGGGTGGCATGAAGATAACAACAGCTCTGTACTTCCTGCCCGGCGGCCAATCAACGCAAAAAACAGGCGTAGAAGCGGATGTACGCCTGCCAATTTGGTTCAACCTGGATGATATTGGCGAGGCGGCGCTGGATTACCCTCTTCCCTCCCAGTCCATAGCGCCATTTCTCGACACGCCGGAAGGAAACGCCTTGACGCCCTGGAGAGCCATCAATCAACCGTTGATCGCCGCGCTGGCGTCCCGATCCGCAGTCAGGATCGAAAAAAATGAGAAATTTAAAGAGATTATCAAGAACAACAAAGAAGCCGCCGCCAGGAAGGGGCTCATCCGGCTTGCCGACCTGCGCAAGGAAATGAAAAACGACAACAAACTAAGTCAGACATCGGCCGAACGCAAAAGGAAGGCGAAGGATCAATATCTCCCCTTCGTGGAGGAGAGCGTCAACATCCTTTTGGATATGGTGATTTTGACGCCTTAGAAAGGCATGATTATTTATCCGCGCCCTTCATAGATACAGCCGGATTCGGGACTTTCCTGCACGATTACCTTACATAACTGCGGTAGATCCGGCTCAAGACACCGCCAGATCCACCGGCACAAGTTCTCCGACGTGGGATTTTCCAGCCCCTGGATGTTGTTTAAATTTTTATGATCCAGTTTTTCCAGCACCGGTTCAAAAGCGGCTGAGATATCCGCAAAATCCATCACCCAGCCGGTGCGCGGATCAACGCCGCCCTGCACATGGATTTCAACACGGAAAGAATGGCCGTGCACCTTGGCGCATTTGTGACCGGAAGAAACACAGGGAAGATGATGCGCCGCGTCAAACTTGAATACTTTATAAATTTCCATTCCTTATTGAACTCCTAAGATTTTATGCAATTGCAAACTGATTCGCCACCGTGGATGAGCCAGCACATACGTTAAGCTCCGTTTTGTAGACTCTTTCCGCTCAGCGTTATCCAAGGGTTGCAGAAAAAAATGCCGGAAATTCATTTTTTCATAACATTCCGGTTCAGCTCCCGCCTGCGGATAAACCAGTTTTAGCTCATCGCCGCTAACTTGCACCAATTCTACGCCAGCCTTGGGACTGACACAAATCCAGTCAATACCCGCAGGAGCCGCGATCGTTCCGTTGGTTTCCACGGCGATCTCAAAACCTTCTTTATGCAAATCGCTGATCAAAGCGTCATCAAGTTGCAAAAGCGGTTCCCCGCCTGTGCAGACAACAAAAGGTTTGGATGATTGATCTCTTTTCGCCGGCCATAAAAGAGAAACTTCCCGCGCAAGCTCTGGCGCAGAAGGATAAAATCCCCCTTTCATGCCATTTTGGCCAACAAAGTCCGTATCGCAAAACGGGCAAAGAGCTTTATGACGATCTTCTTCTTTCCCCGACCACAAATTGCAGCCCGCAAAACGGCAAAAGACGGCGGGACGACCGCTGTAATAGCCTTCGCCCTGAATCGAGTAGAATATTTCCTTAACATAGTACATTAACTTTTAAGTTCGATCCCCTTTGCTTATCGCCCATTGCCCCTTGCCTTTCTATACCTTCCCGGATCCTTTAGTCCCGCTTCCTGAAAACCTTTCAGCCGCAGCAGACAGGAATCACACTGGCCGCAAGCGTCTCCGTCAGTCGCCGGATCATAGCAACTGTGCGTCAGGGCGTAATCAACCCCCAGCTCAACTCCTTTGCGGATAATTTGCGATTTGCTTAAATGCAAAAGCGGCGCATGAATGGTTAACTTTTGCCTTCCTTCCACACCCGCTTTCGTCGCCAGGTTGGCCATGCGTTCATAGGCCTCGATATATTCCGGACGGCAATCCGGATAACCGCTGTAGTCCAGTGCGTTCACACCGATGAAGATATCGGACGAGCCAAGCACTTCCGCCCAAGCCAGAGCATAAGATAGAAAAATGGTATTTCGCGCAGGAACATAGGTTACCGGAATATCCTTCCCCATGTTATTGACACTGCGGCTCTTGGGAACGGCCAGATCACTGGTTAAAGCGGAACCGCCAATCCGGCGCAGATCGATATCAACAATCAGATGCTCCATGACCGAGTTTACGCGGGCGACACGCTTGGCCGCCTCCAGTTCCACCATGTGACGTTGACCATAACGGAAACTCAAGGCATGGATTTTAAATCCCAAGCTGCGGGCAAAAGCCAGCACCGTGGCGGAATCAACGCCGCCGGAGAGTAACACAACTGCTTTTTTCAAGGGTTCATCTGCTTCGTGTTTCATGGCCGGAGTGTTTATCAGATTTTTCATCAATACCGCTCGAACTATTCGGCTCAGACGCCGCAAGGCCAAAAAGCTTCCGTGTATTGCGGGCCGCCGCTCGCGCCACTTCTTCCCAAGTCATTGCCTTGATTGCGGCGGCTTTTTTTGCGGTATGGATCATGAGTGACGGCTCGTTTCTTTTGCCGCGATGGGGAACCGGCGTGAGATAAGGGCAATCCGTTTCTAAAAGGATAAAGTCAAGCGGCGTTTTCCTGACAACATCCTGAAGCTCTTTCGCCTTGTCAAAGGTTACGACGCCGGGAATGGAAATATAAAAACCCATGTCCATACATTGCCGGGCCATGGCCCAATCACCGGAGAAACAATGAAAAACGCCGCAACGGATGCGGGAGGACTTGATCATGCGGATCGTTTCTTCATGAGCGTTGCGGTCATGGATAATCACCGGCAGTTTCAGTTCGGCAGCCAATTCCAACTGCCTGCCGAACATTTCGATTTGTTTTTCCCGTGACGAAAGATTGCGAAAATAATCCAGACCAATTTCACCGTAAGCGACAACTTTAGGATCTTCGGCCAATACTTTCAAATCATCAAATATTTTATCGCAGGCCGTCTCCGCATCATGGGGATGAACGCCAACCGTCGCATAAATGTTTTCATATTGGCGGGCGATCGATAAAGCCTTACGGCTCAACTCCAAGTTTGTGCCGACCGTGACAATATAATCAACACCCGCCTGCCCGGCGCGCTCAATCACCTTCCGGCGGTCGGAATCGAATTCCGGCATCTCCAGGTGGGCATGGGAGTCAATCAGCATGTTCCCTGCTTTTCGTTGTCCTGAAGCGTAATTAATTCTGCGTCTTCCGATACATCGGGCAGTTTTTTTAACAGAGAAACCAATTCTTTTTCCGAAAGCTCGCCGGTAAGCAGCTTTCGGTTGATGATCCGCCGGTCAAGTTTCAGCAATTCCGCGTTGACTCTTTTGGCCATTTCAATCCTCCTGAATAATATAATCTACCATGTTAACTCTATGACTCCAGTTGCGGCAAACTAGTATTACATTTTCATAACATAATCAAGCCCCAGAGCGCATTTGAGACAGTTTGACGGGAATCAGCTTTTTCCTTAAAAAGTTCAGCGTGTTTCAGCCGCTGCCACCGTGGCTTCATCAGCCTAGATTGGTCTGGCGCTTCCAAGGCCTGGTTTGAGGTTAACAAGTTAAGTGATAAAAGACCGATGAGCTTACCTTTTCAGCCGGGGATCAGACGCGTCGCGAATGCCTTCACCCAGCAAATTATACCCGACCACCGTCGTCAGAATCGCCAGTCCCGGATAAAGCGACAGCCACCAGGCGATATCGATATTATCCTTGCCCGCCGTCAGAATGTTGCCCCAACTGGGCGTCGGCGGCTGCACGCCGATTCCCAGAAAGCTCAAAGCCGACTCCGTCAGAATTGCACCGGCAATGCCGAGGGTGGCCGCCACCAGGATGGAAGCAAGCGCATTCGGCAAAATGTGCATGAAAATAATTCGCGCATCATTGGCGCCGATGGCCCGCGCCGCCCGCACAAAATCACGTTCGCGAAGCGAAATGAAGTCAGCGCGCACCAGACGGGTCACTCCCATCCAGCCGGTCAGGCCGATGACAATCATAATATTCCAAATCGAAGGTTCCAGAAACGCAATCACCGCCAGAATCAAAAAGAAAGCGGGAAAGCAAAGCATAATGTCCACAAAGCGCATAATCAGGGAATCGATCCATCCGCCGTAATAACCAGCGACTGCGCCCAGAATCACCCCGATAAGAATAGCAAGGCCAGTAGCGGCAAAACCGACCTTCAGAGAAATGCGCGCTCCCCAAATCATCCGGGACAGCACATCTCTTCCCAGTTGGTCCGTGCCGCACCAGTGCACGGTCGAAGGCGGCGCCAGCACATTCTGCAAATTAATCGCACCTGGATCATAGGGCGCAATCACGGGCGCTAAAATGGAAACAACAAACAGCAGCGCAACAATCCCGCAGCCGGTCAGCGCCAGTTTGTTTTTATAAAACATTTTCCAGAAACCCATTAATTTACGCCCTTCTTATGAAATTCTAATACGCGGATCAGCGACCGCATACGACACGTCAGCGATTAAATTCCCCACCAGCGTCAAAACAGCGCCAATCAGTAATATTCCCATGACCGTAGGGTAATCACGGGCCATCACTGACATGTAAAACAACTGCCCCATGCCCGGTATGGCAAAAATGGTTTCAAAAATGACGCTGCCGCCGATCAGGCCGGGAATGGACAAACCCAGAATGGTGATCGCCGGCAGAAGCGCGTTACGCAAGGCATGTTTATAAATCACCTGTCTCGCACTCAATCCTTTGGCGCGCGCCGTCAAAATGTAATCCTGACGGATCACCTCCAGCATATTGGCGCGCATATAACGGGAGAGACCGGCCAAGCCTCCAAAAGCGGAAATGAATACCGGCAGGATCAAATGTTTGGCCAGATCGGCCAATTGCCCCCAAGCGCTCAGATATTCATAATTGAGGGACCGCAATCCTGAAACAGGCAGCCAGCCCAGATGAATGCCAAAGAAGATCATCATCAGCAGAGCCAGCCAGAAAGTCGGCATGGCAAAACCGATAAAAACAAATACCGACATCACTTTATCAAAAAAGGAATCCTGATGTACCGCGGACAGGACGCCAATCGGCACAGCCGCCGCAACAATTATGAAGAGAGATAAAAAATTGATGACAATGGTAATAGGCAGACGCTCCAGAATCTTGTCGGAAACCGGCCGGTGGTCGGATGAAAAGGAAACTCCCAAATCGCCGCGCGCCAGCTTTTTCAGCCAAGACCAGTATTGAACATGAAGCGGCTTATCCAATTCATACAGAATCATTAATCTCTCTCTCATCTCGGCGGAGGCTTTCGGATTCATCTGCGTTTGAAGATCCGTGGGCTTTCCCGGCGCAAGATGCATGACAAAAAAGCAAATGACCGTAATCCCAAGCAAAAGCGGAATCATGAAGAGGATTCTTTTCATCAGATACGCAAGCACATTGTTCTCCACAGTGCGTATTTATTCAGCCTGTTCACCATCATCCCAGAGCGTCGTCTTCCGGAGATTGTCCAACGACTGCCAGAGATGCTCCGGCTTATGCGCCTCTAACGTGATGGTTGGCGTCACTTTTAGCGATTTCAGCGTGGCGAAAAGCTGCTTAAAGGGAAATGTCGCCGTTCCCACAGGCAAATGTTCATCAAACTTGCCGAAATTATCATGCAGATGGAGATGACCGATATACCGGCCCAGTTCCTCCATCCAGAGTTTCAAAGACACGCAGGCGAAAACGTTAAAATGCCCTGTGTCGAAGCAGAAACAAACCTGTTCCGAAGCCAGAGCCTCCAACAAACGCTTTAAAATGCGGGGCTCTTTTTCATAAACATTTTCCAGCGCGATAATGCTTCCCGCATCTTCCGCAATTGGAATAAGCTGACGCCAGAATCTGACGCTGTTTTCCAGCCACAGATCATCACAGTTCACATAATAGCGATTATCAAAGGATGGGTGACAGGCAATTTTCAACGGCTGGAAATATTGCGCCAGATCAAATGCCTGCCTGATGCGTTCCAGACTTGTCTTCTGGATCGTATCATCGAGCGCGCCGGGACGCAAATCCATGAAAGGAGCATGAAAAGTCACTTTCAAGCCAGCATCTTTAAGCGTTTGCGCTGTTTGAATGCATTGAGCTTTATCCAGTGATTGCAGCGCATAATGGCTGAAATATATTTCCGGATTAAGCTTTTTCTCCAGAATCATCGGCATATACCGGTGCAGAAGCGTATAAGGCATATGCGCATGAACTCTCTGTAAAACATCAATCATATCAAAATCCTTTTAAAGATGAATCACGGATAGATCATTTACCATAGTCATTTTTTTTTCACAACACGAATGAAATTATTTCCCATTAATTGTCATTAAGATTTCTTTGCTAAGGTGGTCCGGCAAAACCGGCCTGTCTCAAATCTTATGGTTTGATGACGTAAGCAATCAGAATACGTCAAGTTCCACAATGAAAAAAGGCAATTAGATGAGAAAAAAAACAGTGAACGATTTTTTTATGCGCCTTTTGTATTCTTGACTTGATGAATTTCAGGAAACATGCAAGATTACTATCAAAAATATCCATCAGGAGCAAAAATCCATGCAAAATGATCAGCATGCAGATCAAAACATCATCGTTACTGACGATGTCATTAAAATACTGTGCAACTCTGTACAATCGGTATTCTCGAGTACAGTAAAAAAGGAGATCTCTATCTCGCCAATGGTTAAGGAAATTAGAAACACCTGCCTCAGGCCTGACATTGGCTGTTTTGTTCTTTTTCAAGGCGACTTTTCCGGTTTGATCATAATCAATTTCACAAAAGAGGCGGCCATGGAGATTTACCGGAATTACATGATCGGAATGGGTATGCCGGAGGAAGATTTGGCGGGTAACCACACTTCCGATGAAGTGTCGAACAGCCTCGGCGAACTGTTAAACCAATGTGTCGGCAAATTTCGATTCGATCTGGAAAAACAAACAGGTATTTTTGTAACTCAGAACCAACCTAAAATGCTGGTGGTTAGCGAGTCTGTGCAAATTGCCATTGAAACGGGAATTGAGCGACAGCAATTGCGGCAAATTTCTTTCAAAACTGTCAGCGGCAACCGTTTTTACCTTGAAGTGGCTTTAGGAGAAATTAAATTTTATTCACTCTTTGACATTAAGAAAACAAAGGCATGCAATGTCGAAGAAATGATTGAACAGGAGAGAAGCCACTAAGATTCCCCAGAAATAACAAAAAAGGCCTGCTGATTATTCCAATCACGCAAGCCTTTGATTTGACTTGGTACCTGGGGAGAGAATTGAACTCTCACAACCACAAGGGTCGAGGGATTT
>CAZBGE010000028.1:0-28711 GCA_964491435.1 uncultured Smithella sp. | reverse complement strand
CCCGGTTGTCGATAATGATAAAATCATTGCCGCTGCCGCTCATTTTACAAAATGCGATACCTTTGTTGTTCATTTGATTTACTTCATCTTCCGGATGCGGACTTCGATGCCCGGTTCGTCTTTGAGCAGCGCAACCAGTTTTGACGTATCCGTCTCTCCCTGGTGGTAAGGATACAGGATTTTCGGCTGAAACATTCTTGCCGCGTCGGCAACCATCTCCGGCGTCATGGTGTAAGGAAGATTCATCGGCAGAAAGGCGATGTCGATGTTTTGCAGTTTCTTCATTTCCGGAATATTTTCCGTGTCTCCGGCGATATAAAGCCGTTTGCCGCCAAAAGTGACGACATAGCCGTTGCCCACGCCTTTGGGATGAAAAGGCTTTCCCGGCGCGCTCATGTTCACAATATTGTAGGCTGGCACCGCTTCAATCCGGATGCCGTCCACCGTTTGCGCAGCGCCGTTTTCTAAAACGATCGTCCCCGGAATCTGCTTTCCCACATCCGGTGAGCCGACAATTTTTGTGGCATCGGTTTTAATCAGCCGCACGGCTTTCAAGTCCAGATGATCATAATGCTCATGCGTGATGAAAATCATGTCCGCCTTGGGTAATTTGGCGTAATCCGCTTCCACCGAAACAGGGTCCACATGAATGACTTTACCGTTCCAGAAGAAAATCAGCGAGCTGTGCCCCAGAAAACGGATCTCCAGATCGCCCTGTGAAGTTTGAAATGTGTCGGATGTCATGTCTTTGCTCCTTTCCTGAAAAAAACGTTAACTTTGTTTGCGACGCGCCAGCGTGTCCATGTAACGGGCGGCCAGCTCATCCACCGGCTCCAGACATAAGCACTTCAGATAGGATTTGACGAAGCCCTTGAGAAAAACGGCCGCCGGCAGACGCGCGACGTGATCCTCTTCCATGCCGCGTAAGTGATCAACCCGGATTTTTGTTTCCTGGGCGATTTGTTCGACGGGCACATCCAGCTCCATGCGGATTTTCTGCAAGTCCGCGCCGCAAATTTCGCTTTGGGCCAGAATTTGTCCGATGCTCTGGCTTTGACGAATTTTCTCAATGAGCGATTCTTTGCTGACCATGCAGCTTGGGAAAGCTGGCTTGCGGTGGAAACTGAAAACGGCTTCCGCCTTTTTAGCTGGTTGTTCCGTTTCTTCCGTGGCGTCGATTTCCCCCCGGCTGATTAACATTTCATTGTATTCTTTCCGGGACTGGTCATTGATCAATGTTTTATAAGCCTTTTCGATCTGAAACAGGATGTCGCGCCTTTCCGCTTCCGAGAAAAAAGAATAGCTGGCCAGTGAACCCGGCTGATAGACTTGCAGGGCGGTATTGTAGGCGTGACGTATTTCAAACGGCGCAGCGTCAGGCTTGATGTCCAGCATCTCATAGTAATTCAGGGCGGTAAAATCTTTGGACATGAAAACTCCCGCGTATCTTTCTTTGCGAGGATGAGGATTTTCCTCACATGTAGTTAAACATCAACTGCCTGCCCGCCGACTGGGCGATTTGTTTGCTGACCGCGCGCAAATCGAGAGCGGTTTTTGTGTAGGAATAGCGATCCAGAAAATGCACCTGCTGACAGATGGCGTCGTGCACATGATCATCGTAAGCCACATTGCCCGCAAATTCTACATGCAATCCCAGATGCTTTTCCAGCACTTTGCTCATCTGCAAGCCAAGCGTGGCGCTGTCGTGCTTGCGTACCTGATTGATCACCAGCTTGAAGCGAAACGCATCCATTTCATTTTGCAGCTCCCCGTATTTTTCCGGAAACGCTCCGGCAATGACCTTCATCATGCATTCCGGCTTGCCAACGGCGCCATCGCCAAAGCGGCGCTCCGCTTCTTCCTCCAGTTCTTTGAAATCCTTCGTGTTGAAGCAGTAACGGATCCGGCGGAAATAAATGGAACGGATCAGACGGTAAACATTTTCCACAGCGGTCGGCTCCGGCGTGGTCATAAAAACGCCGTTTTGCGAAATAAGGAAAAAATCAAGCGTGTTGAAGGATGTTCCGGCGCCCAGGTCCAGCAGCACGAGCTCGTAGTCCAATTTGGTGATGGCGCGGAGAGTTTTCATTTTCCGTTCGTAGGAAAGATTGGCGATATCCAGGTTGTCCTGCGCGCCGCTGATCAAAAAGAGATTTTTAAAAGGTGTTTCCAGAACCGCGTCTTCCAGCCGGGGAACCTTTTTGCGGATAAAATCGGAAAATCCTTTTTGCGGGCCGGCCACCCCAAGCAGGGTATGAAGATTGGCCGCGCCCAGATCGAGATCAATCACGAGCGTTTTTTTGCCGAGGTCCGCCAGCAGCCGTCCCAGGGAACTGGTTAAAAAACTCTTGCCGGAACCGCCTTTTCCTCCGCCAATTGGCCAAATCTGCCCCATACGCCATCCGCCGCTTCTGTGTTAGTGCATTTTCCTACACAACAATCGCCTCATATTCAAGATAAAAGTTAAATATTCTTGACTTATCCGCCTATTGCCTCTAAAAAAGCCGATATTTTTCAAACTCGCGGATGAAGGCATGATGGATTGCGAACCAGACATTAAAGTGGCCCTGCTGCAAAATTCTCCGGAAACCCGCCTGAAGCTGGAAGGCTCTTTTCTGCTGCCGGATCGCCGGTCCGTCACGGGTGAATTTACCGTCCGCTCCGGAAACGGGGACGTGATTCTGCTGGACGCGGACGGCGGGGAAATCATCCGCCGGAAAAAAATTCTGCTGACGCCCGCCGCGTCAGCCGGAACTTTTTTTACCGTGAAGAATATTCAAATCGGCATTGATTTTCACTGGCGGAGAGTCCAGGAGCAATCCTTTCGCGGCGGGCTGCTCCTGTCCGGACAAAGCCCAAACTCTTTCCATCTGCTCAATATCATCGGGCTGGAGAAATACCTCGCCTCGGTGATTTCATCAGAAATGGCGGCCAGCGCTCCCCTGGCGTTTCTCAAGGCGCAGGCGGTCACCGCGCGAAGCTGGCTTGTGGCCATGCTGGCAAAAAAGAAATCCGTCCGGATTACGCCCGAAAAAAACAATGATGAAATCCGCGTCTGGCAGGATGTCAACGATCACCGGGATTTTGATGTCTGCGCTGACGATCACTGCCAGCGGTATCAGGGAATCACCCGCATCATCTCGGACAATGTCGCCCGGGCCATGGACGAAACGCGCGGATTATTCCTGACAAGCGGCGGCCAAATCTGCGATGCGCGCTACTACAAATGCTGCGGCGGCCAAACGGATCTTTTTGCGACGGCGTGGGAGGACGCATCTTTTCCTTATCTGACCTGCCTATCGGACCACACGGAAAAATACGCGCCGATCTCTTCGGAGGAATCAGCCGCCGCCTGGCTCAGGTCGAAACCGGCCGCCTACTGCAACACAAATGATCAGGAAATTCTGCGGCGGATCCTGCCGTCATTCGATCTGGAAACCCTGAATTTTTACCGCTGGCGGGTTGTGTATCAGGCGCGGGAGCTGGCGGACATTCTCCAGGCGAAATCCGGCATAAACTTCGGCTGTCTGCATAGTCTGGAACCGCTGGCGCGGGGACCCTCGGGAAGAATCCATCGTCTAAAAATCACCGGTTCGCTGCGCACAATCATTGTCGGCAAAGAACTGGAAATCCGCCGCTGGCTTTCGCCCACGCATTTACTTTCCAGCGCCTTTGCCGTCACGACAGAGCGTGATCCGGATGGCCGGGCAACTCGTTTTATTCTGGACGGCGGCGGCTGGGGGCACGGCGTGGGCCTGTGCCAGATCGGCGCGGCGGTCATGGCGGTTCAAGGACACACGGCGGAAGACATTTTGGCGCATTACTTTCCCGGCGCGATCCTGAGGAAACTGTATTGAACAGCAAGATGGCCATGAAAAGAATCTTTTCCGGAATATTCATCACGCTGCTGGCGTTTTTTATCGTTGCCTGCGGCGCATCGCAAAAGCAGCTTTTAAAAACGGAGAAAGATTATCAGCGCGCCTTCAATGACGCTTACTTCCAGGGCCGGGCGGAAATGGAAGCGCCCGTGAAGTATGGCCGGGTGGATCTGGTAAGCAGCGATTACGCCATTGAAGTGGACCGGCTGGAGAATTTTCACGAAGCCATCGGCCAAGCCCTGCACTACGCGAAGGAAACAGGCAAGAAACCGGCGATTGCGTTTTTTATTATTGACCGGCAACCCGGCGACAAGGATAAATTGCAGTATGTCACCCGGCTTTGCCACCACTACAAAATCAAAGTCTGGTTCATCAATGAGGAACTGGAAAAAGCGCGGCGTCAATAAGGAACGGCATGTCAATTCTGAAGAAAATCACGGCGGCGCAAACCCGCAATCCCTGGCTCTGGGTGCCTTCCGTCTACGTTGCGGAAGGTGTTCCCTATGCCATGGTCATGACCGTCAGCGTGATTTTCTACAAGAACATGGGGCTCACCAACACGCAAATCGGTCTTTACACGAGCTGGCTTTCGCTTCCCTGGGTCATCAAACCATTCTGGAGCCCCTTTGTCGATCTGCTTCGCACCAAGCGTTTCTGGATCATCGCCATGCAGCTGGCCATCGGCGCGTCTTTAGCCTGCGTGGCCCTGACGCTGCCCGCCGCGAACTTTGTCAAATACTCCCTGGCGATGTTCTGGATCATGGCTTTTTCGTCCGCCACGCATGACATCGCCGTGGACGGCTTTTACATGCTGGGACTTGACACGCCCGAGCAGGCCGCGTTCGTCGGCGTGCGCACGGTTTTCTACCGCGTGGCCACCATTGCTTCCGAAGGCGGTCTGGTGATGCTGGCCGGCGTCCTGCACAATAACGGCTATCCGGCCGCTTCCGCCTGGTCGGTCACGTTCATTGTCGCCGCCGCGGTTTTTCTGGCTTTATGCCTTTATCATTTTCTCGTTTTGCCCTATCCCGCCGACGACCACAGCGGCAGGCTGGATAAGGGCCACGGCGTTTTAGCTGAATATTTCCGGGTCATGACGCTGTTTTTCCGGCGCAAGGATATCCTCGTCGTCATCTGCTTCTTTTTGTTTTACCGGTTTGCGGAAGCGCAGCTGGTCAAAATGGTTGCGCCGTTTCTCCTGGATGTCCGCGCCAAAGGAGGTCTGGGCCTTTCCACCACGGAAGTCGGAATCATCATCGGCACGGTCGGCGTTGTATCGGTCATGCTGGGCGGGCTGCTGGGCGGCTACGTCATTTACCGCAACGGTTTGAAATTCTGGCTGTGGCCGATGGTTTTGATCATGCATATTCCCGATTTGATTTTTGTGTATCTGTCGCACGCGATGCCTCAGAATTTATGGCTGATCGGCGCCGCCGTCGCGCTGGAAAAATTCGGTTACGGTTTCGGCTTCACGGCCTTTACGATGTACATGATCATGGTTTCGCAGGGCGAATACAAAACGGTCTTTTACGCCGTCGGCACCGGCATCATGGCCCTGGGCCTCATGCTCCCCGGAATGGTCAGCGGCTGGATTCAGGAAATGCTGGGCTATAAAAACTTTTTTATCTGGATCATGATGACCACGATCCCCGGTTTTATCGTGGCGGCGCTGGTGAAAATCGATCCGGAGTACGGGAAGAAGGTTGAAGACTGAAGAACCGCATGTCTTCAGTGAATTGAAGAACACTTGCCTGCCGGCAATGACTCATTTGCCGGCGGAAGATGCGGCAAAATCCTTTCATTGTGCCGTCTTACCGTATGCCGGGTTTACGGGCGCGGTGATGATTGATTCATGATGCTTTCATGAAAATTTTGCAGCACCGTCAAGCTGATTTCATCTGATTTGGCATGATCATCTTCTTCATCCCCGTATTCAAACGGATTGTCCATATCCGCGATAAGAAAAATGATGGAAAAAATGATGAAGGTGAATATGGAAACCAGAATGACGCCGCCCCACCAGGTATGCTGATCGGTTTGCAAAAAACAATACATCAGCAAAAACATGATGGTAATCGCTTTGATACTCACGAAAACAGAGGGCACGAAATCTGTTTCTATGATCACTTGCATTCTGTTGAGCATTTTTCTGATATTCGCCTGTTCCGCCCTGAGCCTGCCCATTAATGGCGGTGGAATATTTTTTTTATCGAGTTCACAAAAATCATCGCTGAAAGAATCTATGAGATCAAAAACTTTCCGGTTTTTTCCCCTGAAAAAATCTTTTTTCAGCATCGGGAAAAATTGTTTGAGCTTGTCCTGTATGGATTTGACATTTTCCAGGGGTTGATTCTTGCCGATAATATAAGCTTCCTGCCAGATGATATACAAAGAGATGGCGATTTCATTGGGAATTTTTTCACTTTCTTTATAATCGGTCAGTACGCCCGCCAGGATGAAGCCAAGGATGAAGATAATGCCCGTCAGAATGCTCGGGAAGAAACTGGTCATGTCCTTCGGGATGAGTTCCCATCCCAGGGCATAGATGACGATTTTAATTGCCGCGGCGGCGACGACCAGCGGAAGAACCTTGAAGATTAAGTGAAATTGACCTTTGGAGACAAAATTCATGGCGGACATTCCTCAAATTATTCATTGGCAATGGCGATTTTTACATAGAAACGCTATTTTTTGCTCATGCTGGCGGCCAGCGTCTTGGCCCTGTTAAACCCCGGGGTGTTGATTGTGGATTTTCTTTCCGGACTGTTCGCGGCCAGCTCCTCCATCTGCTTGACCCTTTCCTCGCTGGGCGGATGCGTGCTCAGCGCGTCGGAGAGACTTTTGGCGATGGAGCCGCCGTTCCCGGACGCCTTCTGTTCCGTTCTGAGGAGCTTTTCATAAAATTTACCGGCCTGATCTTTGTCGTATCCGGCGGCAACAGCATACTTGAACCCGAGACGGTCAGCTTCCATCTCGTCTTCCCGCGAATTGACCAGGAAGGTGTATTTCTGCGCCAGGTATCCTCCGCCCGCGCCGACTGCCCCTCCGAGCGCCGCCGCTCTGGCCAGGCAGACGGCGTCTCCTTTGGCGCAAATCAGCGCGCCCAGGCCCAGTCCGGCCGCCGCGCCCACCACCGCGCCGCCCCCCACGTAAAGCCAGGTTTTATTCTGCGCTTTTTCCATGGCGTACATGCGTTCCGCCGAATGACGGGCGACGACATGGCCGATTTCATGAGAAACAACTCCCGCCAGCTCCGCTTCATTATCGGCTACCGCGATCAAAGGCGCGGTGACAAAGATTGTTCCGGCAGGCATCGCAAAGGCGTTGACATCGGCCACATCCACAACGGTAAAATTATAATGATAGGGATGGCCTTCCAGTTTGTTCGCCAGGACGATTTTCATCCCCAAACCGGAAAGATATTTCTGCAGTTCCGGATTTGCGGCGGGGGGATAATCCTTCTGCATTTTCGGAAGAGCCTCTTTGGTCAGGCGCTGTTCATCATGCACCGTCAATCTTGTTTCCTGGCCGGTGTTGGATCCTTCCCGGTAACGGGAACTGGTTGCCGGGGCGCATGACATGATGGCAGTCAACAATAATATGAGCAGAAAACGGGCTTGTTTTTTCATGGTTTGCTCCTAATGAAACATTGCTTTTTGTTAATCATAATCCGGACCCTGGAGTCAAGCATTTGATCCTTGCGCAAAAGCGCAGGAAATGGTTATGTAGCGCAGTAAAAGCAATATCTTAGTCATAAACAGGAACTTGTATGAAGAAAACGGCGGCGCGGCGGAAGGCGCTTTTCGGCGTAATCATGATAGTTTTTTGGTCTGTCCTTTGCTTTGGCCCGGCGTGCGCCCCGGCCGGAGGAGAACCCGTTTCCGGTCCGCTGGGCATGTCGTTTGTCCTGATTGCACCGGGAGATTTTTTCATGGGGTCGCCCGCCAATGAAGAGGCGCGCAATGAAGACGAGCATCGTCATCGCGTAAAGATCAAATCCTCTTTTTATCTTCAGACGACGGAAGTTACCCAGAGCCAGTGGAAAGCCGTTATGGGCAACAATCCCTCGACCTTCCGGCATTGCGGCGGCCAGTGTCCTGTGGAGAGCGTTTCCTGGGATGACGCGCAGGAATTCATCCGGCGGCTCAACAGGCAGGAGAAAACCAATCGTTACCGCCTGCCGACGGAAGCGGAATGGGAATATGCCGCGCGCGCGGGCACGTCCACCGCGATTTACACCGGGCCTTTGCGTATTCTGGGATATTCCAACGCCCCCGCCCTGGATCGTATCGCCTGGTATGGCGGAAACAGTTGTGCGTCCTATGAAGGCGCCTTTGATTGCCGCGCCTGGCCGGAGAAGCAAAACCGCTGCTCCTTTTGCGGCGCCCAGCCTGTGTCCCGGAAACAGGCCAACGCCTGGGGCCTCTATGACATGATCGGGAATGTGTGGGAATGGGTTTCTGACTGGTACGAACCTTACCCCGCGGGGCGGGCGTCCGCCGCCGGGAGTCCGCATAAGGGAAAGTCGAAGGTTTTTCGTGGCGGAAGCTGGAATTATGCGCCACGTTCATGCCGGGCGGCTTACCGGTTGGACAACATCCCGTCCAGCAGGCTTCCCTTTGTGGGATTCCGTCTGGCCCGCGACCCCTGATCCGCCTTCATGTTTTGAAAGACGGGGGACGCCTCCAGGGCGGCCAGGAACCTTTCCGTGAAGAGAATTGCGCCGGACTGATCCAGGTGATAACCGTCATCGAAGCTGGTCATTTCTTTTCCGTCAATTTCCAGAAGCGTGATCTTCAGACGCCGGGCAATGTCGCGCGTACCCGCCAGGCAGTTGCCGCGGCCGGGAACAACAAAAAGCGCCAGCCGGCCGCCCAGCCCGGCGATCCTGTCCCGCAGGGCCGCCGCCCGCGACACCAGCTCCGGCGAAGCGGACGGGCAGTTGTCAAGCTCCATGGGAAAAGGATCATGGACCTCGTTATATCCCGGCCAGGCGGAGGCTTCCAGCAGGCCGTTCTCCTCTGAGCGGTACAGAATGTACGCAGGTTTTTTACCACCAATCCACCATCGGACCCGCTCATTAAGAACGTCCGACAGGCGGCGCCGGATGGCGCCCTCGGAGATAATAGAAGCGGCAAAAGGAGTCAGGCCGTCTTCCAGAAAGGCGAGCCGTCCCTGATATTCAAGCATCACCAGAACAAGAGGAGGCCGGAGCCGGAAACGTCCGAGCAGTTTGAGAAAGAAATCGCCGCCCGTTTCAGACAGGAGGCCCAGATGAAAGATGGAGACATGGTGTTTCCGGGCGAACGCCGCCGTCCGCTCCTTTTCGAAAGCGAAAAGAGTCATGGAGTGTCCCAGGATCAGGATGTCCGCCTCCCCTGCGCGCGCCATAGACGGGCCAATCCCGTAATAAAATACGTCATGATCCATGCTGACGGGCCGGCCTGCCTCATAGTAGGATAGCCGCCAATGATCGCTCTCCGGTCCGGGGAGTTCTTTTTGCATTTCCCCGGAGAGAATATACAAGGTGGCGCAGCACAGCGCGCCGCCTCCCAGGAGCGTTAAAAAAACAATGATTAAGTATCGCCGGTACGCCATCCTGCAGTTTGCTCCTTCAAAAACGGAAATAAAGAAAGGCCGGAGTATGGTCCGTCACGATCCAGACGGCGGCGCTTCCGAGCAGCACCAGCGCTGTTCCCAAGGCGAAAACCGGCCGCGGCAGCCAGAGAAAAAACCGGGCGGGCTTGATCGTTTCATGGAACACCGGAAGGGCTGGCGCATAACGGGCCATGATTTCATGACTGTTGGGCGCCGCCCAGCAGATTACGAACGAGAGGGCCAGCAGAGCGGCTTGCGGCGCGCCCTGCCAGAGACCGTCAAACTTGCTTTTAAAGCCGACGCCCCATCCGGCCAGGACTTCGCCCGGCAAACCCAGGGCGGTCAGCCAGGCTGCCGGCAGATCCAGACCATGGAAGCCCGCCAGTCCCTTGAGCATGGCCCAGGCGGTATCCGGCTGTTCAGCGCGAAATACAGTCCACGCTATCACCACGCAGAAAAAAGTTAAAACTCTTCCCGCTGCCGCGCCGCAGGGTGAAATTTCCGCTTTGCTGAAAAGCGGCCGCAGCCTGCGCCATCCCTGGTGGATCGCAAGAAAAGCGCCGTGCATCGCTCCCCAGAGAATAAAAGTCCAGCCCCCGCCATGCCACAGGCCGCAGAGGACCATCGTCAGCAGGAGGTTGCCCTGCTTGCGCAGGAAACCGCGGCGGTTGCCGCCGAGAGGGATATAGACGTAGTCCCGGAAGAAACGGGACAAAGTTATATGCCAGCGGCGCCAGAAATCACTGATGTTTGCGGCCTTGTAAGGGGAAAAGAAATTCATGGGAAGCCGGACGCCGGCCATGAAAGCAATGCCCGCCGCCATGTCCATGTAGCCGGAGAAATCGAAATAGAGCTGGAAGCTGTACGCCAGGGCTGCTCCCCAGCATTCCAGAAAGGCGGGCTGCTGTCCCTGGGAGGCCGCTACAAAGACTGGTTCGACGTATTGGGAGAGAGGATCGGCCAGAAACATCTTTTTGGCGAGTCCGATAGCGAAGAGGGTCAAGCCCGCGGCCACGGCGCGGGAGCTGAAGCGTCCCAGGCCGGGCGCAGCGAACTGGGGGAACATTTCGCGATGATGATATACGGGGCCGGCAATCAGGTGCGGAAAAAAAGTGACAAACAGAGCGTAAACGGAAAAAGACGGAGGGGAGGCCTCTTCACGTGCTGTATGAATGAGAAAGGCGATTTGGGTAAAAGTGAAGAAAGATATGCCCAGCGGAAGCGCCGGTTGAATATGAGCGTCAATACCCAGAACCTCGCAGAAAAAAGCCGCATACTTGAAAACACCAAGAAGGGAGAGGTTGGCGGCGACGCCGAGATAAAGCAGCAGGTTGGCGCGTGGTTTGCCCGCCGCCTTTGCCCGCCGCATCAGAGCGGCGAGAAAAAAATTGCCAAGCACGGAAAGAACCAGCCAGATTGTATCCGTAGGGCTCCACCAGGCGTAAAAGCACAAGGAAGCGGCGATCAGGAAAGGATGAATCAGGGTGATGCGCTTGCGCCCCAGAAAAAAGAGCAATGCCAGAACCGACGGCAGAAACAGAAATAGAAATTCAGGCGAATTGAACAGCATGTCACGCCAGCCTGAACCGAAGATCAGAGGTTTTTCTCCCGTATAGCCTGCCGATCATTTCATGAACCATTGATCAATCTCCTGTCCTGCGGGGTGGCGGATGCTAACATCTTTGGCCCGGGGTTACAAGCCTTTAGAAATTCAGGGGACATAACATAAAATTCATTTATTCGCGGGAAGATTTGGTCACTGCGTTCTGGATGTGCGGCATTTGCAGGGAGCGGTTCATTATGCCGGAAAATAATCTGGTTGGCCTCTGATTTGCCGGGCGCCCTGATTTGCATAAATCAAGGCCTCGAAAAGGCTCTAATCAATGATACTTTTTAATGCATCTTCGATTTTCGGGTACTGGAATTTAAATCCGGCATCCAGCAGCCGGCGGGGAATCACCCGCTGGCCTTTGAGCAGCACGGAGCCGAATTCACCGAGAATCAACTTAATCATAAACCCTGGCGCAGGCATAAAGGACGGCCGATGCATCACTTTGCCGATGGCTTTTCCCAATTCCGAATTGCGAACCGGCTGAGGCGAGCAGAGATTCACCGCACCGCTTATTTCCGGATGCCGGAGCAAAAAGATAAATGCTTCGGCAAGATCTTGCATCTGTACCCAGGAAAACCACTGTCGTCCATTGCCCAGTGGACCGCCCAGAAAGTATTTGAACAGAGGGATCATCTGCCCCATCGCTCCGCCGTTTTTTCCCAGCACAATTCCAAACCGCGTAATGACCATCCTTGCTCCTTTGTTTTGCGCAGTCAGCGCCTCCTTTTCCCAGTCGAAAGCAAGCCTCGCCAAAAAATCATTGCCCGCAGGCATGTTCTCAGTCAGTTCTTCGTCATCATGAAAACCGTAATATCCGACAGCCGACGTGCTGAAGAAAGTTATGCCGTTCGCGTTGACTGGAAGGGCGGCGACCAGGTTAGCGGTTGTTTTAATACGGCTTTCCCGCAGAATCTTCTTTTGTTCAGCCGTCCAGCGGCTGAAAATGGAAGCTCCGGCCAGATTGATGATCACATCATGTTCTTGAACGGATTCCTGCCATTTTCCCTTGATGGTCGGATTACCTTCCAGATAGGCGACGCCGCTCATTTTTAGCCCCGCTTCGCCCGGAGGGTGGGAGAGGATTGTAACCGTGTATCCTTCTGATATCAGCCTTTTTCCAAGATAAGTTCCGACAAATCCAGTGCCGCCCGTCATGAAAACTTTCATGATCATCCTCCATTGCCCGATAAGAGAATTTAAACGCGCTGTTTCATCAAAGCATGATTTACGCGCCGTCGCCAATTAACGGCAAGACTTTGTCCAATTCAAAATAGATGAGAAATTTTGCTTCCAGACCATCTTTACTTGCGATTTCTTTGTCTTTCCTGCGGCGAAGGATTTCAATCAGAGGACTGTCTTTTTCCTCCCGTTTCCTTGTAAGATAAAGCCTGTATCCTTGATAAGAGCCATCCTCTTTGAAGAGATAGATTGCGGAAGGATTCGTTTTCAAATTGGCATGAGTCAATCTATCGGAGGCAATAAAGGCAACAGTCTTTTCATCAATAAAATGCGGCCGTCCATAGACCGCCGCGTTCACCTTTCCTTTGTCATCGGCGGTAGAAAGAACGCCGGCTCCATTGGTATTTTCAAAATAGTCCGCAAGCTTCATGCTTCTTCCTTTCAAATCCATTTATTTTCGATTTATTTTCGGGTAAATGAAGACATGCTTACCTGATTGTGCAAGAAAGGACAAATGTAAAATGAAAAAAATACTTATGGCCTTTGTGCTGTTATTGGCCGGCTGCGTCAATGTGCCGGAAAATATAACACCCGTTGATCGTTTCAATATCGAGCGCTATCTGGGAAAGTGGTACGAAATAGCGCGGCTCGATCATTCCTTTGAACGCGGGCTCACGTCGGTCAGCGCTGATTATCGCCTGCGGTCCGATGGCGGTTTGCTGGTTCTGAATAGAGGTTATTCTCAAAAAGAAAAGAAGTGGAAAGAAATTGAGGGCAAGGGTTATTTCGTCGATCGTAAAGATGTTGGCTTTCTGAGAGTTTCTTTTTTCGGCCCTTTTTATGGATCGTATATTGTATTTGCTCTGGATCGTGAGAATTATGCATACGCGCTGGTATGTGGCCCGGACAAATCTTTTCTATGGCTTTTGGCCCGCAGCCCGAAAATAGATGATACTTTAAAAAAACGTCTGGTTGAGAAAGCCGCCTCTCTGGGATTTGATACGAACAAATTAATCTACGTGCGGCATGATGACTGAATCCTTTGTTTGCGATAATCTGAACCGTGCTGAATTCTTTTTGATGATGGATGGTCCGCAGCGTCAGATCTCTCTTCACATTTCTAAAGGCCTCTTCTGCATGCACTGCCCGTGCGTAGAGTTACCCAATATGAGACGGATCATGACCAACAAGATTGCTTCGCTGCAAATAACGTCCCCTATGACGAAGAACCGTTCCGGAGAAAGTAGTTGAAAACAATAAGACATCCATAGTCGAGGACGAAAACTGATAACATGTCTGTGCATGCGTGAGGGCGCGTCCTTGTCCGTTTGAACCAAAATCTTTCAATGACTTGAAATCAAGGAGCAAAGTCATGAGAATTTTTCGAAATCTGTTCTTCGTCTTCCTGGCGCTTTTTTATGGATATCGGCGCTGCGTTTGCGCAGACCGATGCGGGCGCCATCCTTCAGGAGCAGCGGCAGATGCAACCGTCTTTGCCCGATCGCCTGCTTTCCGAAGAAAAAAAGGAAATCGTCAAGCCGCCGCTTGCGGATTCCGTTGTCAAGGTTACGGTTCGGCAGTTTCGCTTTACCGGCAACTTTGAGGGCATGGTGACCGGGGCCGAACTGCAGGAACTGGTGAAAGAAAGCGTCGGCAAAGAGCCGGGGTTTGCCGAACTTTTGCAGGCGGCGGGCCGGGTTACAAGCTATCTCCTTGGAAAGAAAGGATTTCTTCTTGCCCGAGCCTATCTTCCCCAACAGGACATCACGGAGGGGATTCAGTATCGTCCGGTTTAATTGAACAAATATAGCCTAAAGAGCCATAACTTGTGTTATTGATGTTTTGTGGAAACCGCAATAGCAAAGGAGGATTTAGGCTATGGCCCAAACTAACACATTGTTTTCCCAGGTACTACAATTTATTCCGAGACATGGAATTTCAAAAATCCGTTGATCGTCATTTTGGCGGCAAAGGTGTTCGGGCATTGACATGCTGGGGGCAATTTTCAACATTACTTTTCGGGCAAATAACCGGACACAGTTCGATTCGCAGCATGATAGCGGCAATCAATACCCAGGAGCGCTTTTTATATCATTTGGGGATGAGGCCTGTTAAAAGAAGCACCTTGAGTGACGCGAATGAAAATCGAGCTCCCCGGATTCTCGAAGGCATTTTTTATAATCTGTTAAGCCGGACACAAGCCTATGCGCCTGGCCGCCATTTTCGTTTCAAAGAGGAAATATTAGCCATGGATTCCTCTACGATTAATCTCTGTCTGAATCTTTGTCCATGGGCTCAATTTCATCATGGTAAAGGCGCTTTTAATTGCATACGGCAATTGATTTAGCAGGCGATTTACCTGCGTTTATGGTGATGTCAGCCGGAAAGGTTCATGATATTATCGTTGCCAGAAGACGGACTTTTGAGCATGGAACAACCCTGTTGATGGATCGGGGTTATATTGATTTTGCATGGCTCTATCATCCGACGGAAAAGTGCGTTAATTTCGTAACTCGCATGAAGGATAATTGCCAATTTAAGTCTCGGTGGGCGAGGCGATTGACATGTATTCCGGTCTGAAACATTCCTCTTGCAGTCAGCTTGTCAATGAATGCGGTTTATCCGTTGATGAAGTTCAAATGCTCACCGATCATTCACGTCGGGATTCTGTGTTGAAGTATGCCGGAGTGAAGGTTGCGGCAAAGCGAAATCTGATGGTAAGGGTGATTAAGTTCCGGGATGGCATTACATTGTAAAATACCTAATGATATTAAATAAAAATGGCGGAAGTGCATGGGAATCGAACCCACCTGGGACGGTTCTAGCGCCCCACACCGGATTTGAAGTCCGGGAGGCCCACCAGTGACCTTGGCACTTCCTTCAAGACAAGCTTATCTTTCTTAACTTTAAAAAAGCCTACATGTCAACTTGCAAATGATTTTAATGAAAAAAATCAAGAGATAATATCGAGCAACGTCTTATGCATTTCATCGGCGGTTTTAACCGTGAGCACATTAGCTTTAAAAGCATATTGCGTAACCATCTGCTCAACGATTTCTTCTTCCAGCGATACATTGGAAGATTCCCGCTCTTCGCCGGTTCTTTCATTTACGCCGAGCGAGATGCCAGGCGTGTTTTGTTGCGTGATGGTTACCTTGACGCCGCCCGAAGACGATTCCTGTAACTCTACGCGGCTTTTCTTGAATTTATCTGTATGGAGATTGGCGATATTATTGGCGTTTACATCCAACTTCGTCTCAAAAGCCCGAAGTGCGCCAAGCGCTGTCCCTAATGCCGACGACATGACGTTTCCTCCTCGTGTCTTTATGAACTATCGGAAATCAACAATAGAAACTTAAACGTCACATGAGTTGCAGCAGATCTTCAGGTTGATCAAATAGATAGTCGGGACGGGTTGCGGCCATTTGCTCTTTGGTGTGCCAACCCCAGGTCACCCCGACCGTTTTGACACCAGCCTGCCTGCCTTCTTTCATGTCACCGGTGGTGTCTCCGATATAATAAATATCGGCAGGCGTGGCGCGATATTTATTAATCACATAACGGATCTTGTCTTTTTTGCTGAGCATAAAGTCCGATCCCAGGATTTCACGAAAAATCCCTTCAAAATCATAAAGCCGCAGCGCCTCCGCAATGGTCGGCGAGTCGTTGGAGGAAATAACAATCAGTGGATGAGTTTTCGCCAGTTCGCGTAAAACCGGCCGGATTTTGTCAAAAGGCTTCATGGCAGCATAATCAATGCCCGCGAGAATATCCACGGACGCGGCTGTGAACTTATCCATATCAATACCTTGCTGAACAAGAGATTCATAGAAATTGCCTTCGAAAAGCTCCAGAAACTCCTCGCGGCCGCGCGTCAACGGCTGTCCGATTTGATGCAGGCAGTCAGTGACTGTTTTTTCATAAACATCAATCGAATCGACCAAGACACCGTCAAAATCAAATAGCAGCAGTTTCATTTCCCGTCAGGTTCCTTTGCGCAAGCGGGCAATGGCCCGGGTGTACGGTCCGGTCAAAACGCCCTTTTCCGTGATGATCGCCGTGATGAATTTCGCCGGTGTGATGTCAAAAGACGGATTGTAAACGCTGATTTCTTTCGGTGCGACTTCGGCGCTGCGAAAATTTGTCACTTCCTCCGACTGCCTTTCTTCAATGGGAATTTGCTGGCCGGTTTTTATGGAAAAATCGAAAGTTGAAAGAGGCGCGGCGACGTAAAATCGAATCCGGTGCGCCCGGGCCAGGACGGCCAGCGCATAAGTGCCAATTTTATTGGCCGTATCACCGTTCAGGGCAATCCGGTCCGCTCCGACAATGATTTTGTCAATCTTACCCTGCTGCATCAGGAATCCCGCCATATTATCCGTGATTAACGTGGCGGGTATTTTTTCCTTTTTCATTTCCCAGGCGGTAAGCCTTGACCCTTGCAGGACAGGCCGCGTTTCATCCACATAAACATGCAGCTTTTTGCCTTGCGCGACAGAAGCGCGAATGACACCCAGCGCCGTTCCGTACCCGGCGGTCGCCAGCGCCCCGGCGTTGCAATGCGTCAGGACGTTATCGCCATCGGCCAAGAAAATGCTGCCATGCTGTCCGATCTGCCTGTTGATGGCGATATCCTCGGCGCAAATACGTTTAGCTTCTTTCGCAAGTTCATAAGCAAGGTTTTTTTGTCCGGAAAGAATCGCCTCGCGCAGATATTTTTTCATCCGCTCCAGCGCCCAGAAGAGGTTACGGGCCGTGGGTCTGGCTTTTGCAATTTCATTACAGATAACATTGAATTTATTATGGAATTTATCAGGCGGCAATGGTGGAAGAGCCAGAGCGCCCAGCGCCGCGCCCATGGCGGCAGTCACCCCGATGGCCGGCGCGCCGCGCACGGTTAAATCTTTGATTGCGGCAATCACCTGACGGTAATTTACGCAAACCACCTGCCTTTCCAGCGCCGGCAGGGCATTCTGATCGATCAACACAACCGTGTTGTTTTTCCAGAAGACGGACTTGATCATGAACCGGCCAGCATTTTTTTGAGCAGATCGTTGGCCAGCTGCGGATTGGCGTTTCCCTGCGTTGCTTTCATTACTTGACCGACAAAAAAGCCGAATAGTTTTTCTTTGCCTCCGCGATAATCCGCAAGCTGTTTGGGATGGGCGCTCATAATCGCGTTGATCGTTTTGGTTAATTCGCCTTCATCGGTAATCTGCGTCAGACCTTTTTCAGAGATGATGGCCTGCGGCGTTTTACCGGTTTTATACATATGATCGATGACCTCTTTAGCCATTTTACCGCTGATGGCGCCTTCTTCAATCAAGATAATCATATCGGCCAGGGACTTGGCTGTAATCGGGCACTGGCGAATGTCGCGCTTTTCCTCTTTCAAGAAACGCAGCAAATCGCCCATCACCCAATTGCCTGCCTGCTTGGGCTTCCCGCAAAGCTTCACTACATCTTCATAATATTCCGCCAGTGGTTTTTCGGCGGTCAGCACTCCGGCGTCGTAGGCGGGAATCCGGTATTCGTTGATAAAGCGTTCGCGTTTCGCCATCGGCAGTTCCGGCATCCCGGAACGGATTTCTTCCACCCAGGCATGGTCCACGATCACCGGCACCAGATCGGGATCGGGAAAGTAACGGTAGTCGTGCGCTTCTTCTTTGCTGCGCATGGGATTGGTCACCCCCTGCGCGTCGTCCCAGAGACGTGTTTCCTGAACAATATTCTGGCCGTTTTCGACCAGGTACTGCTGACGTTTGACTTCATAGTCCAGCGCGCGCTGGACGTTGCGGAAAGAGTTCAAATTTTTAAGTTCGGTGCGCGTGCCGAATTCCTGCTGACCCACGGGCCGGATGGACACATTGGCGTCGCAACGGAATGATCCTTCTTCCATATTGCCGTCGCAGATCTCCAGATATACCAGAATTTCGTGCAGCCGCTTCAAATAATCCGCCGCTTCCTCCGGCGACCGGATATCCGGTTCGCCGACGATTTCAATCAACGGCACGCCGGCGCGGTTGAGGTCGACATAACTTGCGGGATTGTTCTCATCGTGAATCAGTTTACCAGCATCTTCCTCCATATGAATCCGGGTGATGCCGATTTTTTTTGGTTTTCCGCCTGACTCAATCAAAATGTAACCGTGTTCCGCCAGCGGGTAGGCGTACTGCGAAATCTGGTATCCCTTGGGCAAATCGGGATAAAAATAATTTTTCCGTGCAAAGCAGTTGGACGGGTTAATAATGCAATTTGTCGCCAGCGCCATCTTCATGGCGAATTCGACAACCTTTTTGTTCAGCACAGGCAGCACTCCCGGCATTCCCAGACAAACCGGACAGGTATGGCTGTTAGGCGCTCCGCCGAATTTTGTGGAACAGTTGCAGAATATTTTGGTGTCTGTCAGCAGTTGGGCGTGGACTTCCAGCCCGATGACCGTTTCAAAATTCATTATAACAACGGCCTCCTTTTTTCGATGGCGGCGTTTTTCTCATAAGCCGAGGCAATTTGCAGTAATTTCCCCTCCTCAAAATGACCGGCGAGAAACTGTATGCCGATGGGCAACCCGGAGGCGGTGTAGCCGCATGGCGTGGAGATGCCGGGAATGCCGGCCAGGTTTGCCGAAATCGTAAAAATATCGGAAAGGTACATTTGCAGAGGATCGTCCGTTTTTTCGCCAATTTTAAATGCGGGCGTCGGCGTGGTAGGCGTGAGAAGGACATCGCACTTTTGAAACGCTTCGTCGAAGTCCCGCCGGATGAGCGCCCGCACCTGAGAAGCTTTGCCGTAATAGGCGTCATAGTAGCCGGCCGAAAGTGAGTAAGCGCCGATCATGATGCGGCGCTTGACTTCCGCGCCAAATCCCTGCATGCGGGTTTTCTCATACATTTCGGCAAGGTCTCGTGCGTCCGCCGCCCGGAATCCGTATCTGACGCCATCGTAACGCGCCAGGTTGGACGACGCTTCCGCCGGAGCAATGATATAATAAACTGCCACGCTGTATCCCGTGTGCGGCAGGCTGATATCGACGCACTCGCCGCCGCATTTTTTAATCACATCGATGGCTTTCGCCACAGCGGCGCTTACTTCCGGATCGATGCCGTCCATGTAGTATTCCCTGGGAATACCTATTTTCCACCCTTCAATATCGCGTCCGACAAACTGCCGGAAATCCGGGACTTCCGCTAAGACCGAGGTAGAGTCTTTCGGGTCGTGGCCGGCCAGGACATTCATCATAATGGCGCAATCTTCCACGTCTTTGGTGAAAGGTCCTATCTGATCCAGAGATGATGCAAAAGCAATCAGTCCGAAACGCGATACGCGGCCGTAAGTAGGTTTCATGCCGACCACACCGCAAAGCGCCGCCGGCTGGCGGATGGAACCGCCGGTATCGGTACCGATGGAAGCAATGCATTCATCGGCGGCCACGGCTGTTGCAGATCCGCCGCTGGATCCGCCGGGAATTCTCTCAAGGTCCCACGGGTTGCGCGTCGGGCCGAAATAAGATGTTTCTGTTGAGGATCCCATGGCGAATTCATCCATGTTCGATTTGCCCGTGAACACGGCGCCCGCCGCCTTCAGTTTTTCCACAACGGTCCCATTGTAAGGCGGCACGAAATTGTGAAGAATGTGAGAACCGCAGGTTGTCGGAATGCCTTCAGTGCAGACAATGTCTTTCAGAGCGATGGGAATACCGGTTAAAGGCTGGATATCGCCCTTTTTAATCTTTTCGTCGGCCAGGTCGGCGGCGGCCAGAGCTTCTTCTTTGAGCAGGCGAATATAAGAATGCACACGCCCTTCCACCGCATCGATTCTCGATAAAACCGACCGGACAAGCTCCGCAGACGACACTTCGCCGTTTTTCATTTTTTCCTGCAACTCGTGAATGGTTAATGAATATAACGCCATAAACTCCTTGAATAACAATTTTATTAAGACAATTTTGTTCCATCAGCAATATCATGGAACATTTTTCGCCGTCAGTCAATAACCTTGGGAACCCGGAAAAATTCTCCGCGCGCGTCCGGTGCATTGGCCAGCGCTTTTTGTGTTCCCAGCGATTCAATCATTTTGTCTTCGCGCAATACGTTGGTTACGGCAATCGCGTGGCTCATCGGCGCAACACCCTTGGTGTCCAGTTCATTGAGTTTATCGATATAACCCAAAATGTCGTTGAGCTGGCCGGTAAACTTTTCTTTTTCAGAATCCGTTACATCCAGGCGCGTCAATTTAGCAACGTACTCAACATCCAAAACGCTGAGCTTCAAAGTTCTTAACCTCCTTAAAATACATCCCAATATGGCCTCATGCCATTAATCACTGCTTTAATCACCGGCTTATTATCCTCATCGGCTTCCTGTTCCAGATCATCAAGATTTTCGTTGGTGCAGTGCGTTTCATCGAACATTTCTTCGAGAGTGGCCTTGATTGATCGGGTCAGGGCGGTTACATGATAACCTCCTTCTAAAACCGCCACCACACGGCCGGAACAGCAGTGGTCAGCAATATTGAGCAATACGCGTGCCAGAGCGGCAAACCCTTCCGGTGTGGCGCGCATTCCACCCAGCGGATCCTGATAATGAGGATCAAAACCCGCAGACACAAGAATCAGTTCCGGGTTGAAAGCCTGTGCAATGGGCGCCAGAATATTGCGAAAAGCAGAGACGAAGGTTCCGTTAACTGCGCCCTTTTTGAGCGGCACATTCACCGTGTAGCCCGAAGCCTCACCCCGGCCGACCTCCTGCAGACCGCCCGTGCCCGGGTATAACGGATATTGATGCGTGGAAAAATAAAGCACACGGCGATCGGAATAAAAAATATCCTGTGTGCCGTTGCCGTGGTGTAAATCCCAATCGGCGATCAGAATCCTGGTCATGCCATACTTTTTCATGGCGTGCATGGCGCCGATGGCAATATTGTTAAACACGCAAAAACCGGCGGAGTTTCCCGCATCCGCGTGATGACCGGGCGGACGCACGAAGGCGAACGCATTGTCCACTTCGCGGTTTATGACGGCGTCGATGGCATTCATCAGGCCACCCGCCGCCAGTCTGGCAATGTCATAGGTATCCGCATTCGCCACGGTATCCGCATCGAGAAAAACACAATCTTTTCCTGCCGTTTCTGCAATATAGTTAATATAGGCCGGCGTGTGGACGGAAGCGATTTCGTCATGACTCGCCTCGCGCGGATCAATGCCCACATACTTCCAGGACATATGCGGGTTATCCAGCATTTCATGAACAGCCATCAGCCGCTCGGACCGTTCCGGATTCCAGCCGCCCGACGCATGCTGCAAGTAGCGGCTGTCTTTAACAATTCCTGTTTTTCGAGACACGCAAATCCTCTTTCAGAAAACTTGCGGTTGTGTATCATAAATGATTTTAAAGAGCAAATGGTTCGGCGCGCAGCGTGAGGGAAAAACCAGCATTTCAGAAACGGCTAAAGGACATTTCTGTATTTTGTTCAACAGGTTTTTTCATGGGGTTATTGATCTCCGGACTTCTTGCCTCATTGCTGGCACCTTATGCATGCGTGGAGGCCCATACGGTGCTAAACATTAGAGGCCAGCTGGGAGTTTTGCGTGCATCATTTCCTTTCGGTCCAGCTTGCGCCCGTCCACGATAAAAGTCCCATCGCCAACTGCGTGAACAGTTCGCTTCTCCTTTCGTGCATGATCAAAGTATGCCGCCATGCCTTTGAGGATGACGATATTGTGCTTCTCGACGATGTCAGCAACTTTGCATTCGATATTCGCCAGGCACTCTTTGAGCAAGGGCGCCTGGACATACTTTCCCTTCACGGGGGTCAGCATGAACTTTTCAAATTTGTCCGTATCAGCGCCGGAACATGTTCCGGCTCCCACGACCTTGTCCAGCATGTCCACAGTGGGAATGGCCATAACACACTCCTTCGTTTTACGAAGAGCGGCAAAGGAATAGTTCCATGGCCCGGTGGTCATGGCGAATACCGGCGAAAAGTCCACGACCATGGTCCACGAGATCGTCATCATATTGTTCTTCTTTCCGTCATGTGTGGTCACAAGCACAACCGGACCGGATTCGATCAACGTAAAGGCTTTGCTGATCTGCATTTCTCTCATGTGCGCACATTCTCCTCTCATTAGTTTCCCGAACGAAAAGCTAAGCCGGAGCGCAGCGATCGGGTGTGTTGATTTTGTTGTGCCTTTACTTCTTTGGAAAATATTTTACCTTATGAGTATTAAAGTACAGCAATCGATATTATGCTGTCAATTACTTGATTCGGGTCGTGTTGTCGAAAACAGTTGACAAGCCGTTGCTTGCCGATTATACTTGCATACAAGTAAATTGCATGCAAGGGTAATGGGATGCGGAAAACAGATTGCATTTTCTTCCAGTTTGCCAAGGCCTATCAACTCTCCAGCCGGTTCCTCGCGCAGAAAGTGGCCGAACTCAATCTCACCCCCGTCCAGGCCATGGTGCTGGGATTTCTGGCCGAAGAAGATCAGGTGACGTCCAGCGAGCTGGGCAAACGCGCAGAGCTGGACAGCGCTACCCTGACGGGCATTCTGGACCGTCTGGAAGCCGCGGAATTTCTTGAACGGAGGGGCAATCCCGACGACCGGCGGTCCATCCGGATTCATTTGACCCCCAAGGGCAAGACGATGAGCGGTGAGGCCGTCCGCGTGATCACCGCCGCCAATATCGATTTTCTGCAAGTTTTAACCGAACAGCAAAAGCGCGATCTTTATGACATTATCAACAAGCTGCGTCAGAACGCGCAGCGTGCCTGAGTCCATCAATTGAACCCCGGCTTTGCCGCCGGAGAGGAGGAGAGGTTATGGGAACGATCCATAAAACCGGCTGCGTCCTTTGCGCACAAAACTGCGGTCTCGAAGTCGAAGTGGAAAACAACCGCATCGTCAAGGTAAAGGGTGACAAGAGCAACGTCAAGAGCGAAGGATATGTCTGCCGGAAAGGCATGAACATCGCCTATCACCAGCACAACGCCGACCGCCTGAAATATCCCCTGAAGCGGGTCGGAGAAAAGTTTGAACGCATCTCCTGGGATCAGGCCATCGATGAGATCGCGGCGAAGCTGAAGGATACTGTCGGCGCGTACGGTCCTAAATCCTTCGCGTACATGGGCGGCGGCGGGCAGGGGTGCCACTTCGAAGCGGCCTTCGGCGTGCGCCTGATGCGCGGACTGGGTTCCCGCTACCATTACAGCGCCGTGACCCAGGAGTTTTCCGGCATGTTCTGGACATTCGGCCGGATGTTCGGCCGCCAGCCCGTGATCCCGGAGATTGATGTGCATGAGACGGACTACCTGCTGGTCTTTGGCTGGAACGGCATGGAAAGTCATCAGATACCCCAGGCGCCGAAAGAACTGCTGCGCATCGCCAAAGACCCTGATAAAATGCTCGTGGTCATCGATCCGCGTATTTCCGAGACAGCCAGGATCGCCAATACGCACCTGCGTATCCGTCCGGGAACGGATGCCCTGCTGATGCGGGCCATGATCGCCATCATCCTTCAGGAGGGCTGGGAGAATATGGACTACATCGCGCAGCGCACCTCCGGATTTGAGGTCATCAAAGACCTGTTTCTGAATTTCGACGCTCGCGCGGCCGTCAGGACCTGCAACCTCGAGTATGACCAGATACGGGAAATCTGCCGTCAGTTTGCCACACGGAAATCGTGCCTGCGCTATGATCTGGGCATTCTGATGAACCGCCACAGCGCCGTATCATCATACCTGGTCGGCACCCTCCTGGCGATCTGCGGTCGGATCGGTGTATGCGGCGGCAACGTCTTCCACGGCATGCTGATGCCCCTGGGCAGTCACTCCGATGAGCGTGATCCCAAAGCCCTGCGCACCGTGACGACAAACTTCCCGCCGGTCATGGGCTACTACCCGCCCAACGCCATGCCGGAAGAGATTCTTTCGGATCACCCGGAGCGTCTCCGCGCGGTTTATGTGTGCGGGGCGAATCCCCTGCGCTCTTATGCGGACACAACCGCCTACGAACAGGCTTTCCGGCGTCTGGATCTACTGGTGACGGCGGAAATGGTCATGTCGGAAACGGCAGCCCTTTCCCACTACGTCCTTCCATCCCGGTCGGGATATGAGTCGTGGGACGGAACCTTCTTCCCCATGACCTTTCCCGGTATCCACTTCCAGATGCGGCGTCCCGTTGTTGAGCCGGAAGGAGAACAACTGGAACTGGGAGAAATTCATCTGCGCCTGGCGGAAAAGCTGGGTCTGATTCCGCCCATCCCGGAAAAACTCTACCAAGCGGCCGAAGAAAGTCATGCGGCTTTCGGGCAGGCGTTGATGGAATATGCCATCACGGAGCCGAAAGCCATGAAGACCATGCCGTTTATTCTCGGCAAGACGCTGGGGAAAGTCATGGGTTCCGTGAATCTGGCGGCTTTATGGGGCATGCTCCAGACGGTTCCGAAATCCGTCCGCAAAAACGCCGCCCGCGCCGGATTCACGCCGGGCATGGAGCTGGGCGAAGAACTGTTCCAGAAGATTATGGAACATCCTGAAGGAATTTGGATCGGGCAAATGGATCCGGAAGAGAACCTCGCCAACGTCCGGACGGAGGACGGAAAAATCAATCTCGTCATTCCGGAGCTTCGGGCAGAGCTGGAAAATATCGATCCCGAACACGAGGAAGCGGAAGTGGCGCCGGATCCCGCATATCCCTTTATCCTGATGGCCGGCCGGCATTTCCGGATGAACGCTACTACCCTGATGCGCAACCCCGCGTGGAACGAGGGAAAGCGCTATTCCACCTGCATGATGCACGCCGCCGACGCCGCAGCGCTGGGCGTGAAAGACGGTCAGATGGTGCGGGTGACGACCGAGGCAGGTTTTGCGGAAATCGAAGTGGAAATAACGGAAATGGCCCACACGGGGCATGTCGTCATCCCGCACGGATTCGGCCTTGTTTATGACGGCAAGGCCTACGGGGTGAACGTGAACCGTCTGACGAAGAACACGAACCGCGACTGGATCGGGACGCCCATGCATCGCTTCGTCCGCTGCCGAATCGAAGCGATGTAGTGGAAGTTGTCATGCTTAAAATTGGTTTCGCACGGCCTTCCGTGTCCTGACCGCGATCATCGAAAGGAAAGTGACCATGAAAGAAAACAGCATCATTTCTCCGAAAGATCGCTCCCTGGCGGAGTTCTGCGTGAAATGTACGGTCTGCCGCCGTGCCCGGCAGAAACAGCAAGGAATGGCCTACTGGTTTGTCCGGAAAATCGAAGGCGACCTTTGCCCGTTTTGCCAGGCCTATGAACGGGTCTATGGACGAAAAGCCCATGAACCGGTCAGTGCAATGACGGGAAGGACATAGAAATCATGGATCTTTTTGATGCAGACATTGCACTGACTGATCTGGGAAATTCCCGCTATGCCGGCGTGGTCTCGGATCACTGGTCGGTCAACGGCAATCCCAACGGGGGCTACCTCATGGCCATGATCGCCGATGCAATGCTCCGGCGAAGCGATAAACAGGAAACCCCGATCGTTACCGCCAATTATCTTGCCCGCTGCGTCCCCGGAAAAGTGGAAATTCAAATTGCCGAAATGGCCCGCTCCAGACAGTTTACTCGCTTCGAGGCAAGTCTTTTCCAGCAGGGGGAGGAAAAGATCAGGGCGCTGGGCACTTTCGCTTCCGGAAATGATGTCTGCGCTGTTCATAGATATGAATGCTCTGCCCCGGATCTTGCGTTTGTCGAAGAGTGCGTACCCATGCCGCAGATGCCCAAATACACCCTTTTTCAAAATCTCGAACTTCGGCTTGACCCGGCATGCGCGGGCTGGATGACGGGAGGAAAACTGGCGGATGTTTCTCTGAACAAAGGCTATTTCCGGTTCCGTGACGGCCGCCCCCTGGATCTTCTTTCGCTATTTCTGATCATCGACTCCATGCCGCCCGCGGCCATGGCCACGCAGGGAGTCACGTCCTGGGTTCCGACCATCGAGCTTTCCGTCAATGTCAGAAACCTGCCCAGGACCAATCGTCTCAAATGCAGCCTCCGGACCCGCTTCATCACCTGCGGTCTGCTGGAGGCTGACGGCGAAGTATGGGATGAAGAAGGCAACCTCGCGGCGATTTCCCGCCAGATCGCCCAGTTTAAGAATTTGTGATTTCGGTGTCTTGAGACCCTTCCACGATGGCGGCCAGGGCTGCGGTCTTTGATGCCTCCATGCCCAGGAGGCGGGCATGTCTTCAGGGCCTTGGCAAGGGCTGTTTTTCGATAAGTCTTTCTCAAATAAAAATTGTTCAAAAATGCTACCAGGTGAGGGAATGTGAATATTATTAAGCAGGATGCAATCGGCACAAAAAAAAGCCCTTTTATTTACAGGGATCAGGCAACTCTGGAAATTCGCAGCGGGGGCGGCTGTATTTCCGTTTTCGGTCTGCCCTTTCTTTTGGCCGGCCTCTTTGTCCTGCAGATTCCTTTTGGTCTTATCCCTGTCAACAGCTCAGCGGATGCGCCGTCTGCCGTTTTCGTTATTCTCTTTGGCGCTGTTTTTACGCTCGTCGGAACAGTTCTCGTTTTCGGACGCTCCGGCATGATTCTGGATCGAACCAGAGGGCGCATTGTTCAATGGTACGGTTTGCCGGCACCTCTCAAAAGAACGGAATATTTGATGAATGCGATCGATCAGGTGGAAATGAATTTCTCCAGCGGCGACAGCGAATCTGCCGCCACCTGGCCAATCAAGCTGTCCGGCGGAAGCATGGCAAAACCGATTGCCGTTTCGCAGCCGACCAGTTTTACCGAGGCCAGACAACTGGCCGAAGAGCTTTCCCGCTTCCTGCAAAAACCCCTCGTAGATACATCGACCGGCGAAAGAATTATCCGGGATTCCGGTCATCTAAATGAATCATATCGGGACAGAATGAGACGAACGGAAAAGGGAGAAAGAATCTTCCCTCCGGAGCCTTCCGGCATGCGTTCACGGGTGGAACGAACAGGAGAAGGTTTAGTGATTCATATTCCCGAAAAATCAAAAAGAGGGCTTCATCATATGTCTTTTTTCATTTCTCTCATCTTCGCCGCCGTCATTGCCTGGTTTTTTCTGCTGCCGCTGCTCAGGTCTGACATGCCCGCCTTGTTCCGCCATATTATCCTTGGCTTTCTCGGACTGTTCATGATCCTGCCTTTATTATCAGCGCTCCGGACATCACACCGGATGAAAAAAGATTTTGAAAGAATTACTGTCACAAAGGCTGTTTTGCGCGTGGAAGCAATCAAGCAAGGCAGGAAAACAACGACCGAAATTCCCATAGATGAACTTGAGGAGCTGGTTTCCCCCGCCAGACAGGGGATACTCAATGCAATGGAAGTTCCGGGGATGAAAAAGGCGCCTATCGGTGAAACGGGAACTCCCCGCCTGCCGAACGGGCGCCCCGTTCCCCGCCTGCTTTTGTCCCTGATGAAAATGGCCGGTGCAAAGGGCATCATCGCCCGTAGCGATAAGGCGGAAGTTGAGTTTGCCGCGGGTCTGGACGAAGCGGAAGCCGCCTGGCTTTTTGCTCTCATCCGGAAAACAATTACGGAATAATGAAACCGGGGGCTGGCAACGGATGACCGGCGTGCGGCGGATGTGTATCAGCAGCCCGCGAATCATGATTTATTTTACAAATTCGGAGAAAGTGATGAATCGAGCACTGTTAAATATCTTTATCGTAACGCTAAGCATTTTGCTTAACACCGGTGGCTCCTTAGCAGCCGACAAGGAAACCAAACCCATCCTGCGAATCAAGACCGGACGGCATACGGCAACCATCACGTCTCTTGACGCTGATGCTAATGGCCTCTATTTCGTTACTTCATCAACGGATAAGACGATCCGATTATGGGACGCGGTAACGGGAAAACTGATAAAAACATTAAGGCCATTTATCGGTAAGAATCCTGAAGAAGGTGTCTTTGTTTCCGTGGCGATGTCCCCAGATGGTTCAACAATTGCCTGCGCCTTTGTCGCAGAACCTGTTTCGCCTCCAACTGATGAAAAGAATCCCGGAGGAAAAAAGGAATTACATAGGTCATTTACGATTGAAGCATACAACACTTAAACTTGGCAAAACATTAGATCAGCCATCTCTAAAGTTTTCCAGAAAAGGCAAGTACCTTTTCGTAACAAGTCCATTTTTCGTGGAAATCTTTAAGACGTCCGATTGGTCTAATCATGGTTTTAAAATGTTAGATAATTTATAGATGAAAAAGATAAATCTGGCAATTTCTATCCGGCCTCTCGCTTTAAGAGCCTTTATTACCGCCCCGACATTATCAGCAAAGCGCTTGAAACATTAAGTGAAAGTAAGCCATTGTTGCTGAAAATGAGGAGGCCGGGCGGAAAACCTAAATTCCCGTGTTACCTAAATTCCCGTGTTATTGTAACGAGGCAGGGGGAGGGATACCAAATTTGG